>NZ_SMJW01000140.1 GCF_004348335.1 Actinomadura bangladeshensis
CCCCGTAACCCCGTCGCAAACCCCCCGCCGATCTCGGTACCCTTGCGGGACGGGTCGCTAGCTCAATTGGCAGAGCTCCGGACTTTTAATCCGTAGGTTGTGGGTTCGAGTCCCACGCGACCCACCACCCCTCACCAGGGAAAACGCGAGGATGTCCCGGTTTGCCCGCCGCCGGACATGACCCGGATTGTCCCCGTGGCGGCTCGGTGGCGGCTCGGCGGCTCGATCCGGGCCCTGCATCCGCCCTGGTAGCGACCCGAAACCGGGTGCTCCTCACCCGCTCAAGCCGGTCATGTCGCCCACAGCATCAGCGGCCAGGGCCGCCAGTCAGCAACGCACTTCCACGGACGTGAGTCCGCAGGCTCGCGTCCGGGCGCGGGCGGCACCATCCAGGCCTCCACACTAAGGCGGTCCTGAAGAGTGACCGCGGTCGAGAACATGACACTGGCGATGGCACGCCTTCGGCCCATGGCCAGGTTGCCCGCCTCCCAGAATCCGAGACAGCGCGGGATCTGGCGTGAGCCCGTACCTCGATGAGCCGCATTCGCGCCGCTCCGAATGTCAGAGGTCACCGTCATACTCGGAGCCTGTGCACTGCGGAGTCGCAAGGCCGATCGACTGCTGACCGGTGCACTTCCCGATGAGCCGAGTGATCGGAGCGTGTTGAACGAGCCGGAAGCTGCGCTGGACTGCGATCCGTACCTGCTCGCGCAGGTGCGCGAAGCATTCGGGCGAGTGGTGTACAGCCACAAGACGCACGAGAAGCAGGCAGACATCTGTTTCCGCCGCCACAGGCTGCAGCATGCCGCGCTGACCGTCCTCACGGCGATCGGCTCCGGCACCTTCCTGGCCGCGGTGGTCGGCGCACTGGGGAACCCGGCGCTGACCAGCCTCGCGACCTCGTTCATCGCCCTCCTGGTCGCTGCCATGAGCCTCGGCGCGAAGACCTTCAAGTTCGAGGAGGAGTCCGACGCCCACCGCGGGATCGCCTCTCGGCTGTGGGACGTCCGGGAGTCCTACATCTCGCTCATCACCGACCTGATGTCCGGCACCGCCTCCGACGCGGAGGCCAGGGAACGCCGCGACAGGCTCCAGCGGGCCACGCGCGACGCGTACACCGACGCGCCCAGGACGAGCCCGAAGGCCTTCGAGCGGGCCAGCGAGGGACTGCAGCGCAACGAGGAGATGACGTTCACCTCCCGCGAGATCGACCTCTTCCTCCCCGAGGCGCTCCGGCTCGACGAAGGCGAGGGCTGATCATGAAAACCTCGGAAATCTTCGACACACTGCTCGAAAACCTCAAGGTCGGCGATGCCGCCGCCGCGGTCGCCTCCCGCAGGGACGAGATCACAAAAGCGCTGAACAAGAACTTCCGGGCCAAGGACGGATGCACCGACTACAAGCTCATGGTGGGCTCCTACGGTCGGCACACCGCCGTCAAGGGCGTGTCGGACCTGGACATGATCTTCATCCTCCCGCCCTGGCTCCGCTCCGCCTACGCCAGCGACACAGGCCCGCGGAGGATCCTCAACAGAGTCAGGGACGCCCTGCAGGCGCGCTACCCCAAGACTGACATCCGCGTCGACCAGTGCGTCGTGCGGGTGAAATTCACCAGCAACGCCTTCAAGTTCGAGGTCCAGCCGGCCTTCCAGAACGCCGACGGCAGCTTCGACTACCCGGACACGGTCGCCAAGCGCTGGAAGGTCACCAAGCCGCGCGCCGAGATCAGCGCGACCAAGGAGTGCAACGACCGCACCTCGACGAACATGCGCCACCTGGCGAGGATGACCCGAGCGTGGAAGAACGCGAACGGAGTGAACATGGGCGGCCTGCTCATCGACACCCTGGTGCACAGGTTCTTCGAACAGACCGACGCCTACGACTCGGCGGGTACGGGCTCGTTCGACCTCATGGCCCGCGACTTCTTCGAGTTCCTCAAGGACGAGCCCGACAAGGAGTACTACCTCGCGCTGGGCAGCAACCAGCACGTGAAGGTCAAAGCCCGGTTCCAGCCGAAGGCCAAGAAGGCGTACAACAAGGTCCGAGAGGCGATCGCGGATGAGGGCAAGGCCGCTGCCAACAAGAAGTGGCGCGAGGTCTTCGGGACGTCGGTGCCGCTGGCCGTCAGCGAGGCGTCCCAGGCGTTCACGGACACCGAGCAATTCATCGAGGACCGGTACCCGGTCGACATCACGGAGTCGGTCGACATCGACTGCGAGGTCACCCAGAACGGCTGGAGGCCGACCAGACTGCGCAAGATGCTGCGCACCAAGGCGCCGCTCAAGGCGGACAGGAGCCTGAAGTTCATCGTTACCGGCTGCAGCGTCGAGCCGCCGTACACGCTGAAGTGGAAGGTGCTCAATCGCGGCCCGGAGGCCGAGCGCCGGAACATGGTCCGGGGCCAGATCGTCGACGCGAGCCGTCCGAACACCCGGGTGGAGCACTCCGACTTCAAAGGCGACCATGTCGTCGAGTGCTTCGTCGTCAAGGACGGCGTCGTCGTCGCTCGCGACCGCATTGACGTGCCGATCAGCAACACGAGGGAGACGTAGCCCTCACCCTCATTTCGGGTCGTCGATGCCCCAGCCTCGCCTCCGGTCCGCGCGGTGCGCCCGGCCGACGCCCACGCCTCGGCATCGGCGAGCAGTTGCTTCACGGTGAAGCCGCCTGGCCGGCTCCTCGGCCCCAATCGACACGCGTACGGCCCTGTCAGGAACGCGGCCCGGTAGTGCTGGTCGTGCGGCATCGCCGCAACAAACTCGACGATCCTCGCCGCACGAATCCTGTGCGTTTCCTCGACGTCCGTCGGCTGGGATTGGACGCGCTCGAGGTCGGCTTCCAGCGGCTCGTCGTCCGTGTGCTCCGCGGCGGGTCAGGCTGACGGGGGCCTCGTCTCTCCGCACTCGACCGTCCATGACGCCCCCGTCCGAGAGATCCGGGTCGGCCGCGTCCAGACGTCTGGTGGTGGCCGTGCATCCGCGGTCGCTTCCGTGTGGCCTCGTCGGTCGACTCCGTGTGGCTGCCGTGGTCGACAGCAGCCGGAGGCTGGCCAGAAGAACCCCGGCGGCGCGTCGTCGCCGACCTCGATGTCCATAACGGCTCCGCCGCGCGCGAGCGTTCCGCCTCGAGGTCGCCGCCGAGCAGTCGCCGTCCCTCTCGAAGGAAGCGGGTCTCGTCGGGGCATTCACCGCCCATTCTCCCGTTCAGGCTGAATGGACGGTCAGGTCCGTAGCGTCAGTCTCCGCTGGGGAACACCGCTTTGAACAGGTCGGCTGCGTCGATGCGTTCCCCGGTCGACACCCGGAACTCGCCGCTGGTCACGGCATCGTTGCCGTCCTCGGTGAGGACCCAGGTGACTTCCACTGAGCTGACCTGGGGATCCCTCGTGACGATCACGTAGTCGTCCTGGTAGCTCGTCCACGGCACGTTTGGACGGAACGACTCCGGAGTTAGCACGACTTCGGCGTCCTCGCCGCGATTGCCCCAAGCTACGGGATAGTCGCGTGGGAGGAGTCGAAGGCTAGAGTGGTCCAACGCGGGCTGGAAAGGATCACGCGATCGTAGTACGGGTTCGACTGCCTTCTCGAAGTCGGCGTCGTCCGGATCGAGGTGATCGAACAGTTCACAGCCATGGAAAGTCACAATCAGGTGCGGCTTGGCGACAAACCTGTCGCGGCTGACCACGCGGACACCAACACCCGACAACCCGACACCCAACAAGTGCTCGCGACCTTTCGCAATGTGCTCGGTCTTCCCATTTCGCCACACGACCAGGGCTGCCTCCCGCTCCGCAGCCGACAGCGCCCTAGAACTGCCGAAGACGCTCGAGGCCAGCCGGATCGTTGCCAAGGCGAAGGCGTCGTCCGCGAGCTCCGGCTGCTTGCTGAACTGCTCCTCTTGGTAGTCGCGCAGGCTCTCCAAGACCTCTTCCACACGATCGACCCTGCAGATCGAGCCGAGCACCTCCACCTCGAGATCGATCGGCGGCTTCCCACCGCCACGAGCGCGTTCGACAAGGGCCAGGACTTCTCCAGAGCGGGCAGGCCGCGTGTTGCTGGTGCCCCGCACGTAAATCGCGCCGTCCTCAAGGTTGTCGCGGCGGTCTTCCCCCTGGAAATTCTTGTGGCACGGGAAGATCGTCTGCCCTTCCTGCGGTGGCTGGGCTATGACGAACAGCACCTCTTTGTCGGCGCCCACGCCGACCCTCCCGAACTCGAACGCCGGGAACTGCGGCCCGAGGTAGGGGCGGAGTCGATCCTCGAGCTCATGGGCCTCGACGCCTCGGCCCACCCCGGACGCTTTGCCCTTCTCTGCCCCGATGACGAGCACTGCGTAGCCGTGGAAGTGCCGAGCGGCCTCCTGCGGACGACGGTTGGCAGCGCCGAGCAGGAACTTGGCGACCTTCGCGGTGCCGACCTTGCTCTCGACGTCGAGGCTGCTTTTGGCCTCCAGGTAGGTAGTCTCGGCCTCGTCGCCGACGGCGATCACGTGGCCCAGGATGCTTCGGAGAGCACGCTCCCCGAGAGGGACCATGCCGGTGTCCAGTACGGAGCGGCCGGAGCCCGAGTCGTCGGAGCTCACATGTTCATTAGGCATGGGGGAATTCTCTCATTAACCGCCGCTCGCTGTGGTCAACTCAAAGCCGACCTGCTCCCTCGTCGATAGCAGCCTCGTAGAACGCGTCGGCGAGCGCCACGATGACCCCGGGAATCGCAGGGCCGTCAGTGAAGAAGTAGTCGGCCATGGCGTTGTGCGCCTGCTGGTTGTCGGTGATGGCCTGGGTGACGGCGGATTGGAAGTCCTGCGACTCCATGAACTGCTTCTTGGAGTTCACCCGGGTTTGCTGGACCAGGTCCGGGTCGGTGAGCAGCCGCTGTACGAGGCCCTGCACGAACTCCCGGATCTGGGACTCGGCGAACGACTCGGCACCGAAGAGGTCGTTCATCTTGTCGATGACGACCTGGAGCGCGACGTACTTCGGTTCCTTCTTGGTGCCGGTGCCCGCTGCGCCGATCCCCGTCAACTCGCCGTCTCCGGTCAGCGAGATATTGACGGCGATCTTCTTGGTGTGCTTCACCCCGACCAGGACCACGTCGGAGAGGTCGACGTCGGCGGTCCAGGAGGATTCGGCGATGACCTTTTCCAGGAGCCGGAGGAAGATCGAAAGCATCTCCGTGTACGGGTCGCCGTAGTCGACGATCTGGCTCATGAAGTCATAGAGCCGGACGTAGGTGGAGACGTCCTTGCGGAAGAGGTCGAGGGTGTTGAGCGTGACCTTGTCCTCGGCCTCGATCGCTGCCGCGTAGCGGCGTCGGAAGTCGTGCTGGGCCGGGCTGATCGCCGCCGAGAGCGCGTTGTTGCCCTTGCGGGTGACCCACAACTCGGCGACCTGGCGGACCTGGTCCTCGGTGTAGATCCCCGCCTGGGCGAGCTTGTTCGCCAGGTGCACGACGATGTACGGGTCGGTCTCGGTCTCCAGGGTGGCGTTGGTGAAGTACGGCTCGAAGGCGGCCCTGATGTCGTCGGGCTTGTTGACGAAGTCGATGACGAACGTCTTGGCCTTCTGCTCCCCGCCGGCGGTGCGGTGGGTGCGGTTGAGGCGGGAGAGCGTCTGCACGGCGGTGACCCCGGACAGCTTCTTGTCGACGTACATCGCCGAGAGCAGCGGCTGGTCGAAGCCGGTCTGGAACTTGTTGGCGACCAGCATGATCTTGTACGTCTCGCCCTTGAACGCCGCGGCCAGGTCGGCGCCCGCTCCGGGGTTCATGGTGGCCTCGGTGAACTCGTCGCCCTCCGAGGGCGCCGGCCCCCAGTCCTTGCTCCACTGGTCGTTCTCGCTCATCGGCACCGACCCGGAGAACGCGACCAGGGTCCGGTAGTCGTACGACGCGTCCTTGGCGGCCCGCTTGGCGATGTAGGCGTCGATCGCCTTCTTATACTTCACCGCAGCCTTGCGCGAGTCGGTGACGACCATCGCCTTCGCCTTGCCCTCCAGCAGGTGCGCGACATTGGCGTGGAAGTGCTCGACGATGATCTGCACCTTCTGGCTGATGTTGGTCGGGTGCAGCTGCACCCACCGCATTAGCCCCTTGCGCGCAGCCGACTCCTCGACCTGCCCACCGTCGCCGCTCTCGGCCTTGCCGGCGATCTTCAACGCGGTGTCGTAGGACTGGTAACCCTTGAGGACGTCGAGGATGTAGCCCTCCTCGATCGCCTGCTTCATCGAGTACAGGTGGAACTCGACCGGCTGGCCGTCCGGCCCCTTGCGGCCGAACAGTTCCAGGGTCTTGTTCTTCGGCGTCGCGGTGAAGGCGAAGTAGGAAATGTTCTCCGACTCGGCCCGCTCGGTCATCTCGGCGGCCAGGACGGTCTCGACGTCGACCGGGCCGCCGTCCTCGATCTCCTTGATCTCCTCGGCGGTCAGGACCTGCTTCAGTTTCGAAGAGATCTGCCCCGACTGCGAGGAGTGCGCCTCGTCGGCGATGACGGCGAACCGCTTGCCCCTCAGGCCGGCGTTGGCTCGGATCTCATCGAGTGCGTACGGGAAGGTCTGCACCGTCACGGCGATGATCAACTCGCCGTTCTTCAGCGCCTGGGCCAGCAGGCCGGACTTGGACTTCGCACCGGCCTTGCGTACGTCCTCGGGGCTGATCGTCGCGACGATCTTCCCGCTGCCGTCGATCTGCCGGATCGCGTCCTGGAGTTGCCCGTCGAGCACCGTGCGGTCGACGACCACGATGACTGAGTCGAAGACCTTCTCGTCGTCGACGTGGAGCCGGGCGAGACGGTGCGCCGTCCAGGCGATCGTGTTCGTCTTCCCCGACCCCGCGGAGTGTTCGATCAGGTAGCGCTGGCCGACGCCCTCCTCGGCCACGGCGGCCACGATGTTCGTGACCGCCTCCCATTGGTGGAAGCGGGGGAACAGCATGCTCGTACGACGCATCGACGTGCCGGTGGCGACGTCCCACTCCTGTTTGGTCTCCACGATCATCAGTCGGCCGATGATGTTGAGCCAGGCGTGCTTCTGCCAGACCCGCTCCCACAGGTAGGCCGTTGCCGACTTTCCGTCCGCACCGGGCGGGTTCCCGGCGCCTTCGTCGAAGCCGGTGTTGAACGGCAGGAACTGCGTCCTCTCGCCCTCCAGCCGAGTGGTCATCGCGGCGAGGTCGTTGGAGACCGCGAAGTGGACCAGCGCCCGGTGTCCGAACGACAGCAGCGGCTCGCGCCGACCGTTGGTCAGCGGGTTACGGTCCTTCCGGTACTGCTGGATTGCCTCGTTCAGCGACTGGGTAAAACTGGTCTTCAGCTCTGCCGTCGCGACGGGGAGCCCGTTGACGAAGAACACCAGGTCGATGCTGCGCTGGTCGGCGGTCGAGAACCTTACCTGACGCATCACCCGGACCCGCATCGCGGCATACTCGGCGTTCGTCGTCGCGTTCAGCGTCGTCTCGGGCCGGAACTGGGCCATCTTCAATCGGCCACCGCCGATGAACTGCACCCCGCTGCGCAGGATGTTCAGCATCCCGCCACCATGTTCCAGCGGCTTGTCCAGCGCCGTAGTCAGTACGTCGAGGAACTTCGCCTGCGACCCGGCCGCCTTCAACGCCTTCTCGTACGCCGACTTCTGCGTCGCCTCCAGCCACCCGAACAGATCCCCGGGGAACAGCGCCCGCTCACGGTCGTAGCCGGTGTCGTTAGCCGAATAGAGCCACCCGTGGGCCTTGAGATGTTCGCAGATCTCGGTCTCGAAGACGGCCTCGTTGTGGTCAGCCATCACGCGGCCTCTCGTACGTCGATCTGCCCCGTCACGGCAGCGGTGATGAGTGCGGACCGGCGCTCGCGAGCAAGCTCGATCAGCCGCTGCGTCTCTGCAATGAGCACGTCAATCTTCGCCGTCTGCTCGTCGAGATGGATCGCGATGCGGTGCTGCTCAGTAATGGAGGCCGTCGGCACCCGAAGACCCTTGATGTCATCGAGAGCGAGCTGTATCTTCGCCCCGCCTGCTGCTTCCTGCTTGAGTTGGTCTTGGCCTGTGGTGGTCAGCATGAACCACCCTGCGAACCTCGAGTCCAGACGGCCTGAATCGAGGCGACAGAGGGCCACATGCTGGCTTACATACGAACCGACCCAATCACTGTCGACCACGGCTACGGAACCCAGATAGGCGGTGATGGAGAAGAGCAGGTCCCCTGCCTCCAGCATCGTCCGCGAGCCTTCAGTCACGTCAGCCGGGAGGCTAACAAACTGGACTCCGCCTCGGATACTCAGATTTGTACGAGGCAGGTTCCCGATCCGCAGAAACCGCTCACCGTCATCAGCGTAGTAGTCACCCCAACCGCGGGACCCACTCGTCAAGAACTTGATGTACCGGCGCAATTGCACACGAGGCTCACCTAGATCAGCGAAGGCTGCATCCACAACCGCCTGCCGCCTCTCACGGAGCATCTCGATCAGACACTGCTGCTCCTCAATGAGCGTGTCGATGCGGGCCGTCTCGTGGTCGAGGTGGTCGGCGATGGACCTCTGTGTTTCTGGATCCGGAAGAGCGATCCGGAGCCCCAGAAAGTCACCCTGGCTGATGTTCTGCATCGAGGAGCTCGTTCCGACGCAGACAGCCTCTACCTGGGTTCGGTAGGCTGGCGTCTTTGTCCACCAATCGATGAACCGCGGATCAGCACCATGAAAGGTGACAGCCCACAATCGGTCTGGTAGGTAGAGGTTCGGGTAGTCCTGAAGCACCGCGGCAGCAGACGCCAAGTGCTGCTTTGTGTTCATCCTGCTCACGATCAGTGAGCCAGCCAGCACTGGGCACGAGACGCGATCTATGTCGTAGCTATCAACCTGTTTATTCTCTGCTGGCCTGAAAACCCCGCCGTAGACTGCGCTCGTCTTGAGTACACCTAGCTCATCACCTTGGACTGGCCAGGGGGCACCGTTTACGCTTGTCCCGCTTTGGATAGAGGTGACTATTCGCTTGAGTGGAACGTCCCGCCAGTTTGCCATATTCATTTGTTAACCTCGCGCAGCAACTCGATGATTTTCGTTATCTGCTTCTCGAGGTCGGCATCGATCTCGGCGAGGGGGCGGGGCGGGGTATACTTGTAGAAGTAACGGGTGAAGGGGATCTCATAGCCGGTCTTGGACTTGGCCCAATTGATCCAAGCGTCGGGCACGTGTGGCTTCACCTCATTGTCGAAGTACGCCTCTATGACCTCGACCTTGCCCGTAGGCCCAGCAGTCGAGTCACCGTAGGTGAAGGGCACGTTCTCGGTGTCCCGCTTCTTCGGGTCGGGCTTCGGCCTCCCCTTTCGATCGACAACGGACTTACCGGCCTCGTCCTGCAGAGGGCGCTCGACGGTAATAGTCCAATAGCCAAACTCGTCGTTGCGCAGCACCTTGGAGAAGTCAGGATCGGCGTCAGTGAACTCGGAATACAGCCGGAGGATCTCAGCGCGGTCGGCATCACTGATCTCGCGGCCTTTACTGCCGAGACTTTTGCGCATCTTGGTCCAAAACGATGTGCCGTCGATGAGCTGGACCAAGCCCTTGCGGTCGGGGTGCTTGGCGTTGTCGAGTATCCAGATGTATGTGGCGATGGGGGTGTTGAAGAACATGTTGGTCGGCAGCGCGACGATCGCCTCGACCAGATCGTTCTCCAGCAGCCACCTGCGGATGTTGGACGGGCCGGACTCGGCGGCGCCGTTGAAGAGCGGCGAGCCGTTCATGACGATTCCGGCCCGGCCGCCGCCGTCCTCGGGGGCGCGCATCTTGTGCGCCAGGTGCAGCAGGAACAGCATCTGCCCGTCCGAGGTGGCCGGCAGACCCGGCGCGAAGCGGCCGTACGGGCCGGCCTCGTCGCGCTCCTTGGTGACGGCCTTGGCGTACTGCTTCCAGTCGACGCCGTACGGCGGGTTGGACATGCAGAAGTCGAACTGGCGGCCCTTGAAGGCATCGTTGGTAAGCGTGTTACCGAAGGCGATGTTGGACGCGTCGTGGCCCTTGGCGAGCAGGTCAGACTTGCAGATCGCGTACGACTGCGGGTTGTACTCCTGGCCGAACAGCCTCAGTCGGGCGTCCGGGTTCTGAGCGAGCAGGTGCTCCTCGGCCAGGGCGAGCATGCCGCCGGTTCCGGCGGTGGGGTCATAGAGCGTGCGGACAATCCCGGCCTCGGTCAGGTCGGCGTCCTTCTCGGCGAACAGCAGGTCGACCAGCAGCCGGATCGCATCCCGCGGCGTGTAGTGGTCACCCGAGGTCTCGTTCGCGGCCTCGTTGAACTTGCGGATGATGTACTCGAACGCGTCCCCCATGTCGGCGTTGGACACGACATCGGGGTGCAGGTTGACGGCGCCGAAGGATTTCACGATCTCGCGCAGGAGACCGGCCTTCTCCAGGGCGATGATCTCCTTCTTGAAGTCGAAGTACTCGAACACATCGACATCGGCGGAGAACCGGTCGACGTAGTCGACGAGGTTGTCCTCAAGCCCGTCCGCGTCCTGCAGCAGGTTGGCGAAGCTGTACTTCGAGGTGTTGTAGAACGGCCGACCAGTGGCCTTCTTGACCTCGATTCGGAGCCGGTTCGGGTTCTCGTATGTCGCAGCAAGGTCTCGGACGGTCTCGCGGTCCGGCTCCAGGATGCAGTCGAGGCGCCGAAGGATCGTGAACGGGAGGATCACGTTCCCGTACTGGTTGGGGCGGTAGGGACCCCGAAGCTGGTCTGCGATCGACCAGATGAAACTACCGAGCGTGCTCACAAGGCTCCTTACGAGGACCACTCAACGTGCATCGCTGCGCCAGCCCCACTGCGGTAGTCACACCCCGCAAGGCAACATACGTCCGCTGACCGGGCGTCATGAAGCCATCTTCGCGCACCCGGCCCTCACGTACGCGGTGAGTCAGGCGAAATCTCAGGCCTGCCCAACCGTAGCGGGAGGGGCCGACACAAAACGCGGGCAACGAGGAATCCGGGGGGCAGCGAACTCCGCCTCGCACAGACCACACGGAGATCGGGACACCCTGGACCATCACGGCAGAGCCCTGATCCAGCGCAGCGGATCCCGGCGGTCCCTTCGACGTCGCACACCACAGCCTGCCCACACCGTTACACCTCGCCGCAGCGAAGGCGTCCTCCACGACTCGTGGGACATGGCCGACCTCAAACCGTTCCCAACGCGCAAATCAGCACGTGGGAAGTCGCCCGGCTGCTGATCTAGCAGCCGCGCTACGGCACCGAGACCCTCTTCACCGGAGCGGCATCTGGCGGCTCATCGAACGCGCCAACGCCGTCTTCAGCGGCGCCCTCCATCTGCACCATGTAGAGGGCTGGCTCGGCCTTCTCTCGGCCGGTCCAGTCCCATGGCGGCCCCTGCTCCTACAGCATCGTCCGCCTGAAGATCTGGGAGCCGTTCTGCTCCACCAACCACATGTCGCTGTGCGGGGTGTCGCCGTGCGATAGCAGGTCGTCCCGCCGTGGCCGCCCCGACGGCATCCCGCGCTCTTCCATCCACCCGCACCCGCGCAGAGATCATCTCCTGCACCGCAGGGCGATCAGCAGCTGTTGCTGGACGCACCACCAACATGAGCCCCATCTTGCCTCCCCGCCCGGCACGGCAAGTGGACAACGATGATCCAGGGCGAACTGGCGAGAGTGACTGCCAGAACGCCGCGTAGAAGATTCTGGCCACGCATCGGACGGAGAGGCGGACATTCTCAGAGGCGGTTGGTCCCTGTCACATCACCTTCTTCGCGGGGGTTGGGGGGCCGCCAGGGCACAGCTGCTGGCGGCACTTGTCGGCACCTGAAGCAACTGGCTTCCCGCATTGACCGTGACGAGGTCGCCGCGAGAGCCTCCGAGGGAGACTGTCCCTTGTTCCCCTTGGGAAGCCGCGGACTATCAAGTTGTTGCCCGACATGGACAGCACCCGGTCAGCCCCGCGGTCCAGGACGCCTCGATATAGGGAACCAGCTGACGTTGCCAGAGTGAACCGTTAGGGCGGAATGCCCATTGAGCAGGTGATTCCTGCTACGGCTTGGACGACTCCAGTATTTCGAGCGCGGCGAGGTACTCCTTGACGTGGCGACTGCGCAGCAGGTCGAAGACGCGGTTCTTGTTCCACCGCGTTGCGTTGGCGGGAGTGGGTACCTGGTCGTTGTTGAGCCGCTCGCTGATCGCGGCCAGACTCAGGCCTTCCAGATGCAGGGTCGCCACACGGTGGCGAACCTCGGGCGGGCAGGCTGGCGGCCGGCCCGGCCGCCGCCGCGGCGGCGGCGGGGCGATCATCGGGGCGGTCACCGGTGCCGCCGGTAGAACAGCCGCAGCAGATCCTTGAAGACCTGATAGCGGATCTTGGCGCGGGCGGGGTCGGTGGTGAACAGCGTGACCGTCATCGCGGCCCCGACGTAAATCACGAACATCACAGCGATCGCCATGACGCAAAGGGCCGCCCAGGCGGCCATGGGACCCATCTCCGCCACCAGACGAAAAAGGATGTTCAGCATGGACCAAGCTCTCTCTGCTCAAGGCGAGGAGCGTGGTCCCTAGCAGACTGCTGGCACTCTCCCCGCCGAGGGTCGATGTCGGCGTATGAGCAGAGAGGACAGGTGGGGAGAATCATCGCTGTGGGCCCCAGACCGCCGACAGGCCACCAGCACGACCAGCGTGAACAAGACCGCGTCCCAAACACGCGGCACCACGGCGCGGGCGCGGGCCAGGACCCGCACCACGAAGACGACGACGATCATCGCCAGGAACTCGGCGACGATGTCGGTCATCAACCGCCACAACCGCGCCAGCGACTCCTCCACCATCGCGGTCGACAGGTCGACCTGCCCGTCCAACTCGGCCTGCTCCTGGGCCGGTATCGCCAGCATCGCCCTGAACGGCGGCGCCGGAAGCCTCGTCCCGGCCTCGTCATTCTCGGCAGGTGACTTGGCCACCCCGAGCAAGCGGAGCACACTCACCGCCACCGCAATCATCGGGCTGGGGTCCGCCCAGCGCCCAGGCCGCGCTTCAGCATCGGAGTCCAGCCATCGGGCAACCGGCTCGACCCCGGCAAGCCTGCGTCGGCTCTCCTCCGCCAACGACTGCAGCACATCAGCAAACCGGGGCAGGTGGTCTTCGGGGAAGAAGGTATGGCGCGCCAGCGTGAGGCCGCGTGGGAACGTGAACCCGCGCGAGAGTGTGCCGGACATGTACGGCAGCATGGCCTTGGCGATCTGCGCGCCCAAGCCGTTGAGCTTCGTGAACGCCTCGGGTGTTGCGCCAGTGAGCAGCGGCCTGGGCGTGATCGGCGAGATACCACACCGGAACGAGGAGTTCCCCGAGGCGACGCTGCTCGAGAACGCCCCCGACATGCGCGGCTGCATCGCCTTGGCGATCTGCCCGCCGAAGACGTTCAAATTCTTGGCCACCTGGGGCTGCCCGCTGGACCGCATCGACGCGGCGAGCCTTTCAAACGGGGAGGACCCAGAGCCGAACGTAGTCACGCGGTCCTCCTCCCTGATCGAACGCCTCCGAAGTGGCCTGGCTAAGAGGTTAGCCAATCCAGGTGGCCGTCCGGGTAATTCACTCACGGACGTCTCGCGGATCCAGACTGCACGAGCAAGACCGGCATCGCCGCCACCTGCTTGCCCGGACAGTTGCCCAGCCGGAACCGTGGAGGACGTGGAGTGTCCGCGTTGAGCGTGCTGGCGAGCGATGGGCGATGACCCCGCCGCCCGCAGAGCGAAGTCGAGGGGGACAGATGCAGGCGGGTCGCCATGAGGTTTGCGCGGTCGGGGCGACTTACGGTGATGCCCATGGGCGCGGGCAAGGCGGCGTGCCTGATTGTGTTTCAGTGATCATTGTCGGTAGTCAGAGGGGATGGTAAGTGATCGACCTCCTGCGCCGGATCAGCGCGGTTCGCTGGAGCCTGATGAGCCGTGGCGTATCAGGCCACGTGTCAGCCACCGTCGGCAACGTGATCGCCACTGGGCGGTTCCTGTGGTCATCGGTGTGGTTGCCGTTGCGGGGTTGACGGCGATGTTTTCAGCTCGGTCATTGGTCGAATAGTCGAGCACCGTCAAGTTCAGCCCAGCCGGTCAGCGCGGAGACCCGGGTGGCTGCTCCGTCGGTGCCGGACGTTGTGGCACGGCATCCTGTGACTACGCCCTCGGCTTCCCCGCACCTCCAGTATCCCTCCAGGCACGACGGTGGGCATCGCCCCGGACGGACGGATACCGCTCCGCCGACGCCGGACTCTCTGCCCCGCAGCGAGGCGCGGAAGCCGCGGTTCCGCGCGCCGGAGGAGAAGCCGCGCGAGCCCGCTGATCGTCTCCGCCCGCGCCCCCGGAAGCATGCCCATGAGCCGCGTCGAGGAGGGCGGACACCCGGCTGGGTGCGTAACGAGTGCCGTCGCCGGTTCCCGAGTGACCGGACCCGTCAGGCCGCCTGCGTATCGGTTCTGCGCGGGTATCTCGGCTGATCGGCGTCAGCCGAGATACCCGCGCCACTGCGACCGACCAGGTAGCTACTGCCCGGCTAGGATGCGTCTGCTGCGGTCGCCGGTCCGGTGGCTTCGCCTCCGTCTGCGGCCGCTCCGCGCGCTGGGGCCGGTGGTGCCGGTATCTCGGTGACTTTGGCGCGGGACCGTTTACGGTTCGTGCGGTGGGTGCCTAGGACGACGGCGGCGGCGTCCTCGGCTGACTGCCGCGCGAGTTGGGGTAGGACGCTGGTGTAGATGTCGGCGGCGATGGCCAGGGAGGACAGGCGCAGGGTTTCCTGGACGACTTTGAGGTCGTATCCGGCGGCGAGCAGGAAGGTGGCGGCGCCGTGCCGCAGGTCGTGCAGCCGAACCGGTGGCAGCCCGGCCTCCATGGACAGTTGCTCGAACTGCTCGGTGACTTCGTTGGGGTCGACCGGGCCACCGGTGGGTGTGGTGAACACGAATCCGGTCTCGGTCCAGGCGGCGCCGGCGGTGAGGCGCTCGGTGTTCTGCCTCGCCTTGTGCGCGCGGAGTTCCTTGATGGTGGTCTTGTCGAGGGTGATGGTGGCCTCTCCGGCGTCGGTCTTGGGTTTGCCTTCGAAGGTGTCGGTGAAGCGCCCCGGGTCGGATGGAGGCTCGTTTCCCTGAGAGGATCGAGTCATGGCACGTCCGTCCCCCTATCCCCCTGAGCTGCGCAGACGCGCGGTCCGCATGGTGGCCGAGGTCCGCCCGGACTACCCCAGTGAGTGGTCGGCGATGAAGGCCGTCGCAGCCAAGCTGGGAGTCACCTCGACCGAGACGGTGCGCAGCTGGGTGCGTCGGGCCGAGGTCGACGCCGGCGCCCGGCCGGGGACCACGACCGAGGAATCAGCCGAGCTCAAGCGGCTCAAGCGGGAGAACGCCGAGCTTCGGCGGGCGAACGAGATCCTCAAGGCCGCGGCGGGTTTCTTCGCGGCCGAGCTCGACCGGCCACACAAGTACTGATCGCGTTCATCGACGCGTTCCGCAAGGTGTTCGGGGTCGAGCCGATCTGCCGGGTGCTGTCTGCGCACGGCACCAAGATCGCCCCGTCCACCTACTACGCCGCCAAGTCACGTCCGGCGTCCGCCCGGGCGGTCCGTGACGAGTGGCTCAAGACCGAGATCACTCGCATCTTCGAGGCCAACTATCGGGTGTATGGCGCCCGGAAGGTCTGGCGGCAGTTGCAGCGCGAGGGCCACCAGGTGGCGCGCTGCACGGTTGAGCGCCTGATGCGCGAACTGGGCCTGCACGGTGCCCGCCGCGGCCGCAAGATCCGTACCACTGTGCGCGCGGATGGGCACGAACGTGCGGCCGATCTGCTGCGGCGCGACTTCACCGCGACCGCGCCGAACCGCCGATGGGTGGCCGACTTCACCCACGTGACCACCTGGGCCGGCGTCGTCTACGTCGCGTTCGTGGTCGACATCTTCTCCCGCGCGATCGTCGGCTGGGCCGCCTCGACCACCAAGCGGACCCGGCTGGTGCTCGACGCCCTGGACATGGCGCTGTGGCGGCGCGACCGGGCCGGACACCCCGTCGGGCCCGGCCTGGTGCACCACAGCGACGCGGGGTCGCAGTACACCTCTTTCCGGTTCACCACGCACCTGGTCGACGCCGGGATCGACGCCTCCATCGGCACCGTCGGCGACGCACTCGACAACGCGTTGATGGAGTCGACGATCGGCTTGTACAAGACCGAGCTGATCAAACCGCGTGGGCCGTGGAAGAACCTGACCGGCCTCGAGCTGGCCACCGCCGAGTACGTGGACTGGTACAACACCACCCGGCTCCACGGTGAGATCGGCCACGCCCCACCCGACGAATACGAGACCCTCTACTACCGCCAGAACCACACAGAACTGCAGGTCACAGCCACAACCTAGAGCCTCTACCGAACCCGGGGCGCTTCATCGGCGCCGATCTGGGTGATCTGCCACCGGATCGTTGCGGTGCCGCCCGTCAGGTCGAGGTCGGCCCAGCGCAGCCCGCAGGACTCCCCGCGCCGCAGCCCGCGAAATGCGATGAGGTGGAACTGCGCGTACAGCCGGTGTCCGCGTGCCCGCTCTAGGAACGCCCGGGTCAGGGCGGGTGTCCAGACCATGACCCGTGACGGGCGTGGGGCGCCGATGTAGGCGTCCAGGCGGTTGATGTTCTGTCCGATCCGTTTGTGCGGCTCGAGTTGGGACATTCGTCGGCGGCGGGCGTTCATCGTCTCGATGTGCGTGGCGAAGTCGTGCTGCCATTGGGTGATGCGTTCCTCGGTCCACACCAGCGCCTTGGGTGCCTTGCCTGAGGGCAGTTCGACCAGGGCGGCGACGTTGATGTCGATGAGGCGTTCGCGGACCGCCTTGGCCAATGCTGAGCGCAGGGTGGCGCGGATGCGGTGCTTGGTGGCCGCGCCGACCAGGCGTTGCCCCTTGACCTTGGCGCGGAGTTTGGGGTCGAGGGTTTCGCGGGCACGGGCGACCTGCTGGTTGCGTTCGTCGATGGCGTCGAAGACCCGGTCGACGTCGCCGACCCGCAGCCGGTTCAGTGCGATGTGCCCGAGGTGAGGTTTGAGGTGGAGCCGGATGTGTTGGGCGTAGCTGCGGCGGGTGCCTTCGCGCAGGTTGCGGCGCCCGGCCAGCCACTGGTCCAGGTATTCCCCTACGGTCACCGTCCGCGACAGGTCCTGTCCAGTGCGGATCTTGCGCCGCACCTCCTCCGGTTCGGGCAGCTGCTTGGTGGCTTTGACGGTGGTGGTGATGAGGTCGGCGATCTGCACTCGGGCGGTGCCGTCGTCACCGGCGATGGCCAGGAGTTCCTTGGCCCGGTTCAATTCGGCCTCGGCGTCCTCCTGGCGGGTGAATCCGGCTTTGCGCAGCGGGGCGCGGCGGGCGCCTGCGGCAGTCGGCGGGAGTTCCAGCTGGTACTTCCAGGTTCCGTGGGTGCTGCTCCAGCGGCCGTTGCCGCGGCGCAGCTTCGGGCAGTTCTGACCCAGGCGTTTGCCCTCGTCGCTGCGGCATCCGCAGGTCTTGAACGTGCTGCCTTTGGCGATCATTCAGTTCTCTTCCTGATGGTGCTCGGGCTGCCCGTCCGCGATCGGCCGGTCGTCGGTGAGCCCGAGGACGGTGAGCAGGTCGGCGGTGCACACCCGGTAGCTGCGCCCGACCTGCAGTACCCGGCACGGGAAGCGGCCGGTGCGGGCGAGCTGGTAGGCCTTGGTGCGTCCGACCCCGAACACCCGTCCCGCGGTGACCAGGTCGATGGTGGCGGGTAGCGAACGGATCTCCGCCGCAGTCAGTCCCTTCAACGCACACCACCGGCCCCCGAGCCACCCCGGCGGCGAGCGGTGGTGTGGGCTGCATGGGCGTCCTCCAGCGGATCGGTGACGTTCCGGTGGCTGCGGCGGCCTGCGGCATCCTGCGGACGCCCGCGGCCGCGCAGTCCGGAGCGTCGGTATGCACGCTCGTCTCCGCCCCGCCGGTCAAGCCCCCGCCGCTGGTGCGGCTCAGGGGACTGCAGGACGGTGACGGGCGGGGCGATGAACTGCGGCGCACCGGGTGAGGTGAGGTGCCAGGCGTGGCCGCACCGGTAGGCGCGCAGCCGGACCCCGGGCGCGGCGACGCGAGCGGCATGGCGGGCCTGGCGGCGGGTGCCGTAACGAGCTCGGCCGCACGCGCCGCACAGCCCGAGCTGCAGCCCCGCCAGGACCTCGGCGACACGGTCACCGCCACGGTTACCGCCAGGGCGGTAGCAGGGCGTCATCGGTGGCCTCCCTGAGCGTCGTTGTGTGAGGCGTCGCGCTGGAGAACGACGAGGTCTTCGTGGGCGCATGCGCAGGCCGGGACACCTCGGTCACGGGCGCGGCGGGTCTCGAGCATCTGGAAGAAGGAGGCGCGGTTGACCAGGGCGCCGTTGCGGAGCCCGGCCAGCAGTGCGACGTAGCGGCCGGCGAGGGCCAGGCCGTGTTTCTGGGCGGTGTCGATGACCTGGCCAGGTAGGTCGAGCAGTTCGCCTTTGACGCGGATCGGGCGGACGGTGACGGCGATGACACCGCCCGGGCGGAGCAGGGTGGCGCTGCCGGCCAGGATGTGGCCGAACCCCTCCAGCAGGCCGGGCAGGGGCTGGTGGGCGAGGTTGCCGCGGTCGGTGGAGTAGCGGTGGTGGCGTTTGTCGATCTTGCCGCCGCCGTTGTCGCGCCCGGAGCGGATGTGCCCGTGGGTGTGGGATCCGTACGGCGGTGAGGTGAGCACCAGCGCCGCCTTCTCCTGCAGTGCTCGGTAGATGGTGGCGATGTTGCGGGCGTCCCCGCACACCAGTTGAGGTGTCCCCGTGGCCCCCTGGGTGTGGGCGTGCCGCAGGTTGCCCAGGGTGAGGTTGACGAAGTCGGGCTCGTACTCCATCCCGGCCGCGTCCCGGCCGAGGTGGATCGCTTCCACCAGGGTGGTGCCGATCCCGCACATGGGGTCGATGACCAGGTCACCGGGACGGGTGAAGGCGTCGATGACGGTGGCGGCGATGGCGGGCAGCATCTTGCCGGGATGGCGCATCGACTCGGGCGTGTAGCGGCCGTGGCGCTGCAGCCTCGATGGGCGCTGCCCGGTCGCCAGCACCGACGCCAGCACTTTGTCACGGGAGTGCTCTGGGTGAATCAACGTAGTTCCTCTCCGTGCGGGCCGTCGGTATCGGGTGAGGTCGCCGGGGCGGTGTGCTTGGTGAACAGGGAGACCGTGGCGTGGACTCCGACGGTGGGTGGCAGGGCGTTGGAGCGGGTGTCGCGGAGTTGGGCGAGGTCGGTGGGGCCGGCCTGGACGACCAGGGCGTCGCCCTCGATCGGGACGCGCAGTGCGATGACGTGCTGGGCGTAGCGGAAGCCGAGGCTTTGGGCGTGGCGGATGATGCGCGGCGCCGGATCGATGAGGCGTCCGGCCTGGTGGCGAGCCGTGGTGATGACGGCTAGGACGCCGCCGGGTGTCAGCACCCGCCATGCCGATGCCATGAACAGCCCGAGTTGCTCGCTAGAGAGCATCCACAGGTCGGCCCGGCACGCCGGGCAGCCCGTTCCTGAGCCTCGCTTCGGATTGTGGCCGCCTGTCTCGTACGGCGGCGGGGCGCCGATGACCAGGGAGACCCCGCCGAGGTGATCCGCCAGGCCCCTGTCCATCTGGTCAGGCCGGACCGGGCGCATCTGCACCTGGGCCAGCTGCCGCTGGTCCAGGGCGGCGCGGAGCCGGGTGCCGATGTGCTGGGCGAGCGGGAAGTGCGGGACCAGCGCGATAGCGCGGCGCTCGAGTCGGGCGGCCGTGATCAGGGTGGCTTCGCTAGTGGTGAACCCTTCGGCGACCAGTGCCCCTTCGCTGGTGCAGGTACTGATCAGGTGCTGGGCCAGTTCCTGCCCGATGGTCTGGCGGTGCTGGACGCAGATCGCGGTGCCCTGCCTTTCTCGGTTCGAGCGGGCGCTCGGTCGAGGCGGCAGGTACTCGCTGCGCGGGTCTGAGCACAGCCAGACGGTGAGCGGAACCATGCGTCGCTCGCCGTCGGGCCGGTTGTTGCTGGTGGGCGGATGGTTCGGGTTGGACGGTGTGTGGTTCATGTGCTGGGTGACCCGAGGCGGCCACCCGATCCCCGTGCACCGATAAAGCACCACCGAGGGGCCCGGTTTTCATGATCGGCCGGTTCATGATCCAGTCAAGAACGGCTGACCGGCTCATGACCCGGCACTCATAGTCATCCGGGCCTTGAAGAGAGGCGGCAACGCCGACCGGTTCAGGGGTCGCTGAGGCCCTCAGGTGAGCGAACCGTCCTCTGAATGGCTCAAGTCTTGATCAAGGATGTCGGCTGACTGTGAATTCGGGCCTGTTCGGCGGTGCTTCATGTGTGCCAGTCGAGATCACCGGTGAATGGTGCGGGCCTCGGGCGGACGGCCAGAAACCCGGTCCCCGCCGCAATCACCCGTCTCACACGTCCTGTCAAGGAGGACACCCGCGGCCCGGGGCTGCGCCGTTCCCCACTGATCGCACGGCTGGCAGCCGATTCCGTCAATCAACGTTCCGGAGACGCTGCCATGCACACCAGCAAGTGCTCCCACCGAACCATCCATCGACTCATCCCGGAGTGGCGTGACCCAAACCGCAACCAGAGCAGCCGCACCGGCGGGCGGCCGGAAACCACCTCGTCCGAGCCCTCCGCAAGCGACCAAGCGCTGCTCCGCCCACGGCCTTCACGGCAGCGGCTGGTGGCCGCGTCGCTGTTGTGGACGGCCGGGTGCGGGGTGAGCGCGCTGCTGGTGCCCGGTGTGGCTGAAGCCGGCACGGGTCTGGCTGCGGCGGCCTCGCTGGACGAGGTGATCACCAATCTGCGGAATGTGATCGTCGGTCTGCTGGTGGGGTTGGCGACGTTGTTCGCCACGATCGGCGGGGTCCGCTACATCCTGGCCGGTGGCGATCCGGGTGAGGTGGAGGCGGCCAAGAAGACGCTGCGTTACGCCGCGGTCGGGTACTCGGTGGCGGTGCTGGCGCCGCTATTGGTCAAGATCCTGCAGGGCATCGTCGGCGCGCCGTCGTGACCGCCCCCGCGCTACCGGCCGCCCGAGCACGCCAGTCCTGGGCATCGCTGGCGACGGCGGCGGCTGTGTTGGTCTTTCTGGTGGCCGGTGCGGTCGTGTGCGCGGGCGCCGGTGCGGCGTGGGGCGCCGCCGATCCGGGACCGCAGCCGTCGGTGAACCCGTCACCGAGCGCACCGGCGGCTCCAGGACCACAGACACCCGCCACCACACCGTCGCCCCCGGCAACCGCGCCCGCGTCGCC
>NZ_SMJW01000141.1 GCF_004348335.1 Actinomadura bangladeshensis
GGGCAGTCTCTAGGGTGGGGGCATGACCCGCGCCTCTCTTGACAAGCAGCCCGCCGACGTCGCGGCGATGTTCGACGGCACCGCGGAGCGGTACGACCTGCTGAACACGCTGATGACCGGCGGGCAGGACCGCAGGTGGCGGCGGGAGGTCGTGCGGGCGCTGGGGGCGCGGCCCGGTGAGCGGATCCTCGACCTCGCGGCGGGGACGGGCACGTCCTCGGTGCCGTTCGCGGAGGCGGGCGCCGACACGGTGGCGTGCGACTTCTCGCTCGGGATGCTGCGGGTGGGGGTGCGCCGGCAGGCGGACGTGCGGCGGCTGAGCTTCGTGGCGGGGGACGCGCTGGCGCTCCCGTTCGCGGACGGCTCGTTCGACGCCGTCACGATCTCCTTCGGGCTGCGCAACGTCGCCGACACCGGGAAGGCGCTGCGCGAGCTGCGCCGGGTCGCCAGGCCCGGCGGGCGGCTGCTGGTCTGCGAGGTGAGCCATCCGCCGAACGCGCTGCTCGCGCTCGGCCACAAGGCGCACCTGAAGTACGGGCTGCCGCTGCTGGCGCGGGTCAGCTCCAATCCCGACTCCTACCGCTACCTCGCCGAGTCGACGCTCGCCTGGCCCGACCAGGCGGCGCTGGCGCGGCTCATCCAGGACGCCGGCTGGGACGCGGTGCGGTGGCGCGACCTCACCTTCGGGGTGGCCGCACTGCACCACGCCGTCAACCCGGGCTGACCGCCGCGGCCGGTGGGCCTCGGACCGGTCCAAACTCAGACCGGCCCAGAAGTACCCACCAGTCGTGATAAAGGAATAGACTCCCCTGTCGGATCCTTGTGAAGTGCTTCACAAGCGAACGAGCTGAAGAGGAACGCCGTGACCGACTCCACCCGACACGCGGACGTGATCGTCGTCGGGGCAGGCCCCGCCGGATCGTCGACCGCCTATTGGCTCGCCCAGGCGGGTCTGGACGTGTTCCTGCTGGAGAAGGCCACCTTCCCGCGGGACAAGATCTGCGGCGACGGGCTCACCCCGCGCGCCGTCCGCGCGCTCATCGGCATGGGCGTCGACATCAACGACCCGGGCTGGGGGCGCAACAAGGGGCTGCGCATCTACGGCGGCGGTGTCAAGGTCGAGCTGCCCTGGCCCGAGCTCGCGTCGTTCCCCGACTTCGGGCTCGTCCGCAAGCGCACCGACCTCGACCAGCTCCTCGCCGAGCACGCGGCGAAGGCCGGCGCGCAGCTGCTGCAGGGCTGCAACGTGACCGGCCCCATCCTGGACGAGCGCACCGACCGCGTCATCGGCGTCACCGCCGTCCTCGACGGTGAGGAACTGGAGTTCCGCGCCCCGCTCGTGGTCGCCGCCGACGGCAACTCCACCCGGCTGTCGCTCGCCATGGGGCTCCGGCGCCGCGAGGACCGTCCGATGGGCGTCGCCGTCCGCCGCTACTTCCAGACGCCGCGCCACGACGACGACTACATGGAGGCGTGGCTCGAACTGTGGGACGGCGAGCGCCTCCTGCCCGGCTACGGCTGGGTGTTCGGCGTCGGCGACGGGACGTCCAACGTCGGGCTCGGCCTCCTCAACACCAGCAAGGCGTTCCAGAGCGTCGACTACCGCGGCATGCTGAAGCGCTGGTGCGCGCAGATGCCCGAGGACTGGCAGTTCGACGAGGAGCACGCCACCTCCAAGATCCGCGGCGCGGCGCTGCCGATGGGCTTCAACCGGCAGCCGCACTACACCCGCGGCATGCTGCTCGTCGGCGACGCCGGCGGCATGATCAACCCGTTCAACGGCGAGGGCATCGACTACGCGCTGGAGTCCGGCCGGCTGGCCGCCGACATCATGGTGCAGGCGCTCGCCCGCCGCACCCCGGCGCAGCGCGAGCGGACGCTGTACGAGTACCCGCGCATCCTGAAGGACGAGCACGGCGGCTACTTCACCCTCGCCCGCGTCTTCGTGCAGGCGATCGGCGACCCGCGCGTCATGAAGTTCCTCACATCGCACGGCCTCCCGCACCCGACGCTGATGCGCTTCACGCTCAAGCTCCTGGCCAACTTGACCGACCCCAAGGGCGGGGACGCGATGGACCGCGTCATCAACGCCATGCAGAAGGTGGCGCCGTCGGCATGAGCGAGCGGATGACACGGTTGATCGAATTCAAGCTTCCGCAGGTGAGCGGACTACAGTGCATTACCCGACCCCCTGAGGGGAGCGCTATTGATCACCTTGGTTAGGGTGGCGGGTCGCGGCCGGCCCGTCCCGTACAACGTCGTACGTCCCGAGGAGAGGTCGTAGAGATATGGATCTCTATATTCCGATCATCGTGCTTGGGGTCCTCGCCTTCGCCTTCGCCGGCGGCTCGGTGCTGATGGCCGCGTTCACCGGACCGAAGCGCTGGAACCGCGCCCGGCTGGACGCCTACGAGTGCGGCATCGAGCCGACGCCCCAGCCCGTCGGCGGCGGTCGTTTCCCGATCAAGTACTACCTGACGGCGATGCTCTTCATCGTCTTCGACATTGAGATCATCTTCCTTTATCCCTGGGCGGTCGCTTTCGACCGGATGGGGCTCTTCGGCCTTGTCGAGATGGTTCTTTTCATCGTCACCGTGCTCGTCGCATACGCCTACATCTGGCGGCGCGGCGGTCTGGAGTGGGACTGACATGGGCCTAGAGGAGAAACTCCCCAGCGGATTCCTGCTGACCACGGTCGAGCAGGTCGCGGGTTGGGCGCGCAAGAGCTCGGTATGGCCGGCGACGTTCGGCCTCGCCTGCTGCGCGATCGAGATGATGGCGGCGGGCGACCCCCGGCACGACTTCTCCCGGTGGGGGATGGAGCGCGCCTCGGCGACGCCGCGGCAGGCCGACCTGATGATCGTCGCGGGCCGGGTGAGCCAGAAGATGGCGCCGGTGCTGCGGCAGATCTACGACCAGATGACCGAGCCCAAGTGGGTCATCGCGATGGGCGTGTGCGCCTCGTCCGGCGGCATGTTCAACAACTACGCGATCGTGCAGGGCGTGGACCACATCGTCCCGGTCGACATCTACCTGCCCGGCTGCCCGCCGCGGCCGGAGATGCTGCTGGACGCGATCCTGAAGCTGCACGACAAGATCCAGAACACCAAGCTCGGGCCGCAGCGGCAGAAGCAGATCGCCGAGCTGGAAGAGGCCAAGCGCCGCCAGCTGCCGCTGCTCGGACAGGGGGCGTGACGTGAGTTCTGAGCACCCCGAGCAGCAGGCCGAGCAGGCCGCCGACCAGCTGCCCGCGCACACCGAGGAGGAGCGCCGCGAGCAGCCGGTCGTCCGCAAGGGCATGTTCGGCGCGAAGACGACCGGCGACACCTCCGGGTACGGCGGGCTCGTCGTCCGGCAGAGCCCGAAGGTGTCGGCGCCGCGCCCGTACGGCGGGCCCGGCGGCGCCGCCGAGCCGGGCGAGTTCGACGAGATCGCCGACGAGCTGGAAAGGGCTTACCCCGACTTCGGGGACGCCATCGAGCGCGTCGTCGTGCACCGCGGCGAGCTGACGTTCCACGTCAAGCGCGAGCACCTGCGCGAGGTCGCCAAGACCATGCGGGACGAGCCGTCGCTGCGCTTCGAGCTGTGCTCGGGCGTGTCCGGCGTCCACTACCCGAAGGACGAGGGCGCCGAGCTGCACGCCGTCGTGCACCTGCTGTCGATCACGCACAACCGGCGGGTCCGGCTGGAGGCGGGCTGCCCCGACGCCGACCCGCACGTCCCGTCGCTGGTCCCCGTCTACCCGACGGCCGACTGGCACGAGCGCGAGACCTACGACTTCTTCGGGATCGTCTTCGACGGCCACCCCGCGCTGACCCGCATCGAGATGCCCGACGACTGGGTGGGGCACCCGCAGCGCAAGGACTACCCGCTCGGCGGCATCCCCGTCGAGTACCGAGGAGCGGAGATTCCGCCGCCGGACGAAAGGCGGTCGTACGTATGAGTTCGACGAAGTACACCGAGTACGACGCGTACGCCGCCGAAGAGGCGGCCGAGGGCAAGGTCTTCGACGTCAACGGGCAGGACTGGGACAAGGTCGTCTCCGCCGCCGAGGACCTCGGCGACGAGCGGCTCGTCATCAACATGGGCCCGCAGCACCCGTCCACGCACGGCGTGCTCCGGCTGATCCTCACGCTCGACGGTGAGACGGTGAACGAGGCCCGGGTGGCCATCGGCTACCTGCACACCGGCATCGAGAAGAACATGGAGTTCCGCACCTGGACGCAGGGCACCACGTTCTGCACCCGGATGGACTACCTGGCCCCGCTGTTCAACGAGACGGCGTACTGCCTGAGCGTGGAGCGGCTGCTCGGCATCGAGGACAAGGTCCCGGAGCGCGCCCAGATCATCCGCGTGATGATGATGGAGCTGAACCGGATCTCCTCGCACCTGGTCGCGATCGCCACGTTCGGGCTTGAGCTCGGCGCGACGACCGTGATGCTGAACGGGTTCATCGAGCGCGAGTACACCCTCGACCTGTTCGAGGAGATCACCGGCCTGCGGATGAACCACGCCTACATCCGCCCGGGCGGGGTCGCGCAGGACCTGCCGAGCGGCGCCACCAGCAAGATCCGCGACTACCTGGACCGGATGCCGAAGCGGATCCAGGCGCTGCGCAAGCTGCTGGACGACAACCCGGTCTTCAAGGCCCGCACGCAGAACATCGCGTACCTGGACCTGACCGGCTGCATGGCGCTCGGCATCACCGGCCCGGTGCTCCGCTCGACCGGCCTGCCGTGGGACCTGCGCAAGTCGCAGCCCTACTGCGGCTACGAGACCTACGACTTCGAGGTCCACACGCAGGACACCTGCGACGTGTACGGCCGCTACCTCGTCCGGATGGACGAGATGGAGGAGTCGCTCAAGATCGTCGAGCAGTGCCTGGACCGGCTGCAGACGGTCAAGGGCCCGGTCATGATCGAGGACAAGAAGATCGGCTGGCCCGCCCAGCTCGCCATCGGCGCGGACGGCATGGGCAACTCGCCCCGCCACATCGCGCACATCATGGGCACCTCGATGGAGGCGCTGATCCACCACTTCAAGCTGGTGACGGAGGGCTTCCGGGTGCCGGCGGGGCAGGCGTACGTGCCGATCGAGTCGCCGCGCGGCGAACTCGGCGCCCACGTGGTCAGCGACGGCGGAACCCGCCCGTACCGGGTGCACTTCCGCGAGCCGTCCTTCGTCAACCTGCAGGCCACCCCGGCGATGAGCGAGGGCGGCATGGTCGCCGACATCATCGCCGCCGTGGCCAGCATCGATCCGGTCATGGGGGGAGTGGACCGATGACATACGAACCCGACGTACGAGAGCGGCTGGAGCGGGACGCCAAGGAGATCATCGGCCGGTACCCGCGGCCGCGGTCGGCGCTCCTGCCGATGCTGCACCTGGTTCAGTCGGTCGAGGGGCACGTCACCCAGGACGGCGTGGAGTTCTGCGCCGAGCTGCTCGGCATCACGCCCGCGCAGGTCATGGGCGTCGTCACGTTCTACACGCAGTACAAGCGCGAGCCGGTCGGCGAGTACCACGTCGGCGTCTGCACCAACACGCTGTGCGCGATCATGGGCGGCGACCAGATCTGGGACGAGCTGAGCGAGCACTGCGGGGTCGGCCACGACGAGACCATGCCGGACGGCAAGGTCAGCCTGGAGCGGGTCGAGTGCAACGCGGCCTGCGACTTCGCCCCCGTGGTGATGGTCAACTGGGAGTTCTTCGACAACATGACTCCCGAGAAGGCCAAGCAGCTCGTCGACGACCTGCGCGTCGGCAAGGACGTGCTCCCCTCCCGCGGGCCGAACCGCCTGGCCACCTGGAAGGAGGCCTCCCGCGTGCTCGCCGGGTTCCCCGACGGGCTCGCCGGCGAGGGCGTCCAGGCCGGGCCGGAGTCGCTGGTCGGCCTGAAGCTCGCGCACGAGCGCGGCTGGACGGCACCGTCCGCCGACGTCGACCGCGAGCGGCCGGACGAGCCGGTCAAGCCGGAGCAGATCGCCGAGCCGCCGCACGAGCCGGGCAAGCCGGTCCCCGGCGAGGCCAAGCCCGGCACCCAGGAAGGGCGGAACAAGTGACCACGCTGACCCCCGTCCTCACCGGGAACTGGGACCAGGCCGACTCCTTCACCCGCGCGGGCTACGAGCGCACCGGCGGCTACAAGGCGCTGCGCAAGGCGCTGTCGATGGAGCCGGACGCGATCGTCCAGGCCGTCAAGGACTCCGGCCTCCGCGGACGCGGCGGCGCCGGATTCCCCACCGGCATGAAGTGGGGCTTCCTGCCGCCGTCCAGCCCGAACCCGCGCTACCTCGTCGTCAACGCCGACGAGTCCGAGCCGGGCACGTGCAAGGACATCCCGCTGCTGATGGCGAACCCGCACGTCCTCGTCGAGGGCGTCATCATCAGCTCCTACGCCATCAAGTCGAACCAGGCGTTCATCTACGTGCGCGGCGAGGTCCTGCACGTGATCCGCCGCCTGCAGCAGGCGGTCGCCGAGGCGTACGAGGCCGGCTACATCGGCAAGGACATCCTCGGCTCCGGCTACGACCTGGACGTGGTCGTGCACTGCGGCGCCGGCGCCTACATCTGCGGCGAGGAGACGGCGCTGCTGGACTCCCTGGAGGGGTTCCGCGGCCAACCCAGGCTGAAGCCCCCCTTCCCGGCCGTCGCGGGCCTGTACGGCGGCCCGACTGTCATCAACAACGTCGAGTCGATCGCCTCGGTTCCCTCGATCGTCGGGAACGGGCCCGAGTGGTTCGCCGCGATGGGCACCGAGAAGTCGCAGGGCTTCGGGATCTTCTCGCTGTCCGGGCACGTCACGCGGCCCGGCCAGTACGAGGCGCCGCTCGGCATCACGCTGCGGGAGCTGCTCGACATGGCGGGCGGCATCCGGGAGGGGCACCGGCTGAAGTTCTGGACGCCCGGCGGGTCGTCCACGCCGATCTTCACCGACGAGCACCTGGACGTCCCGCTGGACTTCGAGTCCGTCGGCGCCGCCGGGTCCATGCTCGGCACCCGGGCGCTGCAGATCTTCGACGAGACGACCTGCGTCGTGCGGGCCGTCCAGCGCTGGTCGGAGTTCTACGCGCACGAGTCGTGCGGCAAGTGCACGCCGTGCCGCGAGGGCACCTACTGGTACAAGCAGATGTTCAAGCGGCTGGAGGCCGGCGAGGGCACCGAGGAGGATCTGGAGACCCTGCTGGACATCTCCGACAACATCCTCGGCCGCGCGTTCTGCGCCCTCGGCGACGGCGCCACCAGCCCGGTCGTGTCGTCCATCAAGCTGTTCCGGGACGAGTACCTCCAGCACTTCGAGCAGGGCGGCTGCCCGTTCGACCCGGCCAAGTCCACCCTCTGGGGAGGTGCCAAGTGACCGTCACCGACGACAAGTCGGCGGTGGAGAAGGTCGAGATGGTCTCCTGCACCATCGACGGCTTCGAGATCGAGGTGCCGAAGGGCACGCTGATCATCCGGGCCGCCGAGTTGCTCGGCATCCAGATCCCCCGGTTCTGCGAGCACCCGCTGCTCGACCCGATCGGCGCGTGCCGGCAGTGCCTGGTGGAGATCCCGGACGCCGGCAACGGCCGCGGCATGCCGAAGCCGCAGGCGTCCTGCACGACCGCGGTGATGCCGGGCATGGTCGTCAAGACCCAGCTCACCTCGCCGGTGGCCGACAAGGCCCAGCACGGCATCATGGAGTTCCTGCTCATCAACCACCCGCTGGACTGCCCGGTCTGCGACAAGGGCGGCGAGTGCCCGCTGCAGAACCAGGCGATGTCCAACGGGCGCGGCGAGACGCGGTTCACCGGGACCAAGCGGACGTGGCCGAAGCCGCTGCCGCTGTCCAGCCAGGTGCTGCTCGACCGCGAGCGGTGCATCCAGTGCACCCGGTGCACGCGGTTCTCCGAGCAGATCGCCGGCGACCCGTTCATCGACCTGTTCGCCCGCGGCGCGAAGGAGGAGGTCGGGACCGCCGACGGCAACCCGTTCCACTCCTACTTCTCCGGCAACACCGTGCAGATCTGCCCGGTGGGAGCGCTCACCGGCACCGCCTACCGGTTCCGGTCCCGGCCGTTCGACCTCGTGTCGCAGCCGAGCGTCTGCGAGCACTGCGCGTCCGGCTGCGGGCTGCGCACCGACCACCGGCGCGGCAAGGTCACCCGCCGGCTGGCCGGCGACGAGCCGCAGGTGAACGAGGAGTGGAACTGCGACAAGGGCCGCTGGGCGTTCACCTACGCCACGCAGCCCGAGCGGCTGACCACCCCGCTCGTCCGGGGCGAGGACGGGGAGCTGGAGCCGGCGTCCTGGCCCGAGGCGCTCACCATCGCGGCGCGCGGCCTCGCGGGGGCGCGCGGCTCGGCCGGCGTGCTCACCGGCGGCCGCGTCACGCTCGAGGACGCCTACGCCTACGCCAAGTTCGCCCGGATCGCGCTCGGCACCAACGACGTCGACTTCCGGGCCCGGCCGCTGTCGGACGAGGAGTCGCGGTTCCTCGCCTCGTCGGTCGCGGGACGCTCCATCGAGGTCTCCTACGCCGACCTGGAGAAGGCGCCCGTCGTCGTCCTCGCCGGCTTCGAGCCGGAGGAGGAGTCGCCGATCGTGTTCCTGCGGCTGCGCAAGGCGTACCGCAAGAACCGGCTGAAGGTGTACGCCGCCGCCCCGTTCGCGACCCGCGGGCTGACCAAGGTCGGCGGCACGCTGCTGCCGACCGCGCCCGGTGCGGAGGCCGAGACGCTCGGCTCCCTCATCGGGGACGAGTCCCGCTCCGACGTCCGGACGCTGCTGGAGACGCCCGGCGCCGTCATCCTGGCCGGTGAGCGGCTCGCCACCAGCCCGGGCGCGCTGACCGCGGCGGTCCGGCTGGCGCAGGTCACCGGCGCGAAGCTGGCGTGGGTGCCGCGCCGGGCCGGGGAACGCGGCGCGATCGAGGCCGGGGCGCTGCCCGGGCTGCTGCCGATCGGGCGCCCGGTCACCGACCCCGCCGCCCGCGCCGAGGTCGCCCGCGCCTGGGGCGTCGCGGAACTGCCCGCGGTGCCCGGCGAGGACACCGCCGGCATCATCGCGGCGGCGGCGGAGGGCCGCCGGGGCGCGCTGCTCGTCGGCGGCGTCGACCCCGACGACCTGCCCGACCCCGAGGCGATGCTGCGGGCCCTCGACGCCACCCCGTTCGTGGTGAGCCTGGAGCAGCGCCCGTCCGCGGTCACCGACCGCGCCGACGTCGTGTTCCCGGTCGCGGCGGTCGCGGAGAAGTCCGGGACGTTCGTCGACTGGGAGGGCCGCGGCCGCCCGTTCGACACCGTGCTGAAATCGGCCGGGACCATGCCGGACCTGCGGGTGCTGGCCGCGCTGGCCGACGAGATGGACGTCCACCTGGGTCTGCCCGGCCCGGAGGCGGCCCGCCGCGAGCTGGCCGAGCTCGGCGCCTACCGCGGCGAGCGCCCGGAGGCGCCGAACACCGCGCAGGAGCTGCCGCCGCACCCCGAGCAGGGCGAGGCGCTGCTCGCGACGTGGCGGCTGCTGCTGGACCGGGGCCGGCTGCAGGACGGGGAGCCGTTCCTCGCGGGCACCGCCAAGCCCGCGGTCGCCCGGCTGTCGCCCGCGACGGCCGCGGAGATCGGCGCCACCGGCGCGGTCACCGTGTCGGCGGCCCGCGGCGAGGTCACGCTTCCGCTGGAGATCACCGCGGACCTGCCCGACCGGGTGGTGTGGCTGCCGACGAACTCGGCCGGCTGCGCCCTCCACCGGGATCTGGGCGCGGCCGCCGGCGGCATCGTCAAGATCGCTGGCGGGGTGCTCGCGAGCACCGCGCAGCACGCTGGAGGTGGCAAATGAGCCCGCTCGCCGCGGCACCGGCGGCCGACCCGGCACTGCAGGACTTCGGCAAGGACCCGTGGTGGCTGATCGGGGGCAAGGTCCTCGTCATCTTCGCGTTCCTCGTCGTGACCGTGCTGCTGACGATGTGGATCGAGCGGCGCGTCATCGGCCGGATGCAGCTGCGCGTCGGCCCGAACCGCGCCGGGCCCTTCGGCCTGCTGCAGGGCCTCGCCGACGGCATCAAGCTGGCGCTGAAGGAGGACATCGTCCCCCGCCAGGTGGACAAGGTCGTGTTCATCCTGGCGCCGGTGATGGCGGCGGTGCCGGCGTTCATCTCGTTCATCGTCATCCCGTTCGGGCCGACGGTGTCGGTCTTCGGGCACCAGACGGCGCTGCAGGGCACCGACCTGCCGGTCGCGGTGCTGCTGGTGCTGGCGATGTCGTCGATGGGCATCTACGGCGTGGTGCTGGCCGGCTGGTCGTCGATGTCGCCGTACTCGCTGCTCGGCGGGCTCCGCTCGTCCGCGCAGATGATCTCCTACGAGATCGCGATGGGGCTGTCGTTCGTCGCGGTGTTCATGTTCGCCGGCTCGATGTCCACCTCGGAGATCGTCGCCGAGCAGCACGACACCTGGTTCGTGGTGCTGCTCGCGCCGTCCTTCATCGTGTACGTGATCACGATGATGGGCGAGTCGAACCGCATCCCGTTCGACCTGCCCGAGGGCGAGGGCGAGATCGTCGGCGGCTTCCACACCGAGTACTCGTCGCTGAAGTTCGCGATGTTCTTCCTCGCCGAGTACATCAACCTCACGACGCTGGCGGCGCTCGCCACCACCCTGTTCCTCGGCGGCTGGCGCGCACCCGCGCCGATCTCCACGGTCTGGGCCGGCGCCAACTCCGGCTGGTGGCCGGTGCTGTGGTTCCTGATCAAGATCTTCCTGTTCATCTTCTTCTTCATCTGGCTGCGCGGCACCCTGCCGCGGGTGCGCTACGACCAGCTGATGAGGCTCGGCTGGAAGGTGCTGATCCCGGTCTCGCTCGGCTGGATCCTGCTGGTCGCGGCCATCCGCGCCTTCCGCAACGAGGGCTACGACATGCAGCAGATCGTCATCGTCACCGCGGTGGTCGCCGCGGTGGTGCTGGTGGCGACGGTGGTCTGGGAGATGGTCCGGGGCGGCGAGGACGGCAAGGAGATCGTCCCCGGCGCGGGCCGGGGCACGCAGGAACCCGCCGACGCTGGCGGGTTCCCCGTACCCCCACTGGACGCCCCGCACTACCACGGAGCTCCGGCCTCCCAGAAGGTGCCGACCTCTCGGAAGGAGGCCACCAGTGGGACTCAGCCAACTGTCCGGGCCTGAGCCCGAGCTCGCAGCTCCTGCCCGCCACTGGCAATGGCGTATCGGGCGCATAAGGGAGGTTGGCGCCGCCCCACGACCGGAGTCGGCTCCGGTCGACGCCGTGGCGCTTACTGCAGACTGCAGAACCGTTCCCCGGCGAGCCGGGTGCGTTCAGTCCTCACGCCACGTGCTGCTACGCACTGTAGTGGCGCACTGTGACACGGTGACGCCGAATCGTCGAAACCGCCCTCGAAAGGAGGCATGGCCGTGGGCTTCACGGACTTCCTGAACCCGGTCAAGGGGTTCGGGGTCTCGTTCCACCAGATGTTCACCAAGAGCGAGACCGTCCAGTACCCGGAGGTGAAGAAGCCGACCGCCCCGCGCTTCCACGGGCGGCACCAGCTCAACCGGTGGCCGGACGGCCTGGAGAAGTGCATCGGCTGCGAGCTGTGCGCGTGGGCCTGCCCGGCGGACGCCATCTTCGTCGAGGGCGCCGACAACACCGAGGACGAGCGGTACTCGCCCGGCGAGCGGTACGGCCGCACCTACCAGATCAACTACTTGCGCTGCATCCTGTGCGGGCTGTGCATCGAGGCGTGCCCCACCCGGGCGCTCACGATGACGAACGAGTACGAGCTCGCCGACGACAGCCGCGAGAGCCTGATCTACACCAAGGAAATGCTGCTCGCGCCGCTGCGCGAGGGCATGGAGGCGCCGCCGCACGAGATGCGGCTCGGCGACACCGAGGAGGACTACTACCGCCTCGGCCTCCAGTCCGAGGAGAAGGGCGGTGAGGGGCAATGAGCACGGCTGTCCTCGCGGCCGAGGTCGCCGACAAGCAGTCCGGCGAGCCGTTCTTCTTCTGGCTGCTCGCCGTGGTGTCGGTGCTCGGCGCGCTCGGCATGGTCTTCGTGCGGAAGGCGGTGCACTCGGCGCTGCTGCTGGCGACGGTGATGCTCAGCCTCGCCGCGCTGTACGCGATCCAGAACGCGCCGTTCCTGGCGTTCGTGCAGGTGATCGTTTACACCGGTGCGGTACTGATGCTGTTCCTGTTCGTGCTGATGCTCGTCGGGGTCAGCTCCACCGACTCGCTGGTGGAGACGATCCGGGGGCAGCGCTTCTGGGGCGTGATCGCCGCGATCGGGTTCATCGCCCTGCTGACCGCGGGCCTCGGCAACGCCTCGCTCGGCGGCTCGGCGGGCCTGGCCCAGGCCAACGCCGAGGGCAACGTGGTCGGCCTGGCCCGGCTGCTGTTCTCCAAGTACGTGTTCGCGTTCGAGGCGACCAGCGCCCTGCTGATCACCGCGGCGCTGGGCGCGATGGTGCTGGCGCACCGGGAGCGCACCGAGCCGAAGCCGACGCAGAAGGACCTGTCCAAGGGCCGCTTCCTGAGGGGCGACCACCCGGGCCCGCTGCCGGGCCCCGGCACCTACGCCCGGCACAACGCCGTCGACATGCCGGCGCTGCTGCCGGACGGCACGCCGTCCGAGCTGTCGGTCAACCCGGTCATCGCGGCCCGCACCGACACCGCCGAGCGGCACACCGACCTGTACGGCGGTAACCAGGAGGACGCCATGAACCGGGACGTGGCCGCGGTCAAGGCGGCCACCGACGAGGCCGAGGAGGCCGACGCCGAGTCGCGCTCGGTGAAGTCGGGGACGGCGGCCACCGGCGGCGGCGCGAGTGAAGGCGAGGCTGGTCAATGAGTCCGGGGCACTACCTGGCGCTCTCGGCGATCCTGTTCACCATCGGAGCGCTCGGCGTCCTCGTGCGCCGCAACGCGATCGTGGTGTTCATGTGCATCGAGCTCATGCTGAACGCGACGAACCTGGCGTTCGTCTCGTTCTCCCGCATGCACGGCAACCTGGACGGTCAGATCATCGCGTTCTTCGTGATGGTCGTGGCCGCCGCGGAGGTCGTGGTGGGCCTGGCGATCATCATGACCATCTTCCGGACCCGCAGGTCCTCGTCGGTCGACGACGCGAACCTGCTGAAGTACTGAGAGGTCGGGAATGCAAGCGGAAGGCATCCAGGCCGCGTCCTGGCTTCTCATCGCGCTCCCGCTCGCGGGCGCCGCGATCCTCCTCCTCGGGGGGAGGCGCACCGACAGGTGGGGGCACCTGCTCGGCACCGCGACCGCGGTCGCGTCGTTCGGCGTGGGCGCCGCGATGCTCGTGCAGATGCTCGGCTACGACGCCGCGGCGCGCAGCCGGACCCTGCACCTGTGGGACTTCATCGACGTCGGCTCGTTCAAGGTCGGCATGAACCTGCTGGTGGACCCGCTGTCCATCAGCTTCGTCCTGCTGATCACCGGGGTCGGCTCGCTCATCCACATCTACTCCATCGGCTACATGGCCGAGGACCCCGAGCGCCGCAAGTTCTTCGCCTACCTGAACCTGTTCGTCGCGGCGATGCTGCTGCTGGTGCTCGGCGACAACTACCTGGTCATGTTCGTCGGCTGGGAGGGCGTGGGTCTCGCGTCCTACCTGCTGATCGGGTTCTGGCAGCACAAGCCGACCGCGGCGACCGCGGCGAAGAAGGCGTTCGTCGTCAACCGCGTCGGCGACATGGGGATCATCATCGCGATCGCGCTGATGTTCGCCACGTTCGGCACGATCGACTACGGGCCGATCCTCGGCGGCGAGCACGCGGGCCTGGCGTCCCAGCTCGGCACCGGGACCGCGACCGCGATCGGGCTGCTCCTGCTGCTCGGCGCGTGCGGCAAGTCGGCGCAGCTGCCGCTGCAGTCCTGGCTGCTGGACGCGATGGAGGGCCCGACCCCCGTGTCGGCCCTCATCCACGCGGCGACGATGGTGACCGCGGGCGTGTACCTGATCGTCCGGTCCGGGCCGATCTTCGAGATGTCGGAGACCGCGCAGCTGGTCGTGACGATCGTCGGCGCGGCGACGCTGCTCGCCGGTGCGATCATCGGTTGCGCCAAGGACGACATCAAGAAGGCCCTCGCCGGGTCGACGATGTCGCAGATCGGCTACATGACGCTGGCCGCCGGGCTCGGCAAGGCCGGGTACGTGTTCGCCATCGCGCACCTCATCGCGCACGGCTTCTTCAAGGCGGGCCTGTTCCTCGGCGCCGGCTCCGTCATGCACGGCATGAAGGACGACGTGAACATGCGCCACTACGGCGCGCTGCGCGGGGTGATGATCTTCACCTACGCGACGTTCGGGCTCGGATACCTCGCCATCATCGGGTTCCCCGGTCTGTCCGGCTACTTCACCAAGGACGCCATCATCGAGACGGCGTTCGACAAGGGCGGGACGTCCGGGGCCGTCCTCGGCACCTGCGCGGTGGTCGGCGCCGCCATCACCGCCTACTACATGTCGCGCGTGATGTTCATGACGTTCTTCGGCGAGAAGCGCTGGGAGGACGACGTCCACCCGCACGAGTCGCCGAAGGTCATGACGATCCCGCTGATGCTGCTCGCGGTCGGCTCCGTCGCCGCCGGCGGGCTGCTGATCCTCGGCGGGTTCGCCGGCTTCCTGGAGCCGGTCGTCGGCAAGCCCGAGCACCCGCACGAGTTCACCCCGGTCACCGCGCCCGGCATCGCCACCCTCGTGCTGATGGTCATCGGCGCGGCGATCGCGTGGCGGCAGTACGGCGCCCGCAAGGTGCCGCGCGAGGCGCCCAAGGGCTCGTTCGTCACCGTCGCGGCCCGCCGGGACCTGTACGGCGACGCGCTCAACGAGTCGCTCCTCATGCGTCCCGGGCAGTGGCTGACCCGGCTCGCGGTCTGGTTCGACGGGCGCGGCGTCGACGGCCTCGTCAACGGCACCGCCGCCGGCCTCGGCGGCAGTTCGGGCCGGCTCCGGCGGGTCCAGACCGGCTTCGCCCGTTCCTACGCACTCTCGATGCTGGGCGGCGCGGCCCTGGTGGTCGCGGCGCTCCTGGTGGTGAACGTTTCATGAGCGACTTTCCCTGGCTGAGCGTCCTCATCGGACTGCCACTGGTGGGCGCGCTGCTGCTCGTCGCCATCCCGCGCGAGCGGGAGACGCTGGTCAAGCAGTTCGCGCTCGGCGTCTCCCTCGTCGTCCTGGCGCTCACCGGCGCCATGGCGGCGGGCTTCGACGCGGGCGGGGCGCGCTTCCAGTTCGACGAGAAGTACTGGTGGATCAAGGAGTTCGGGGTCCACTGGGCGCTCGGCGTCGACGGTGTCGCGCTGACGCTGATCCTCATGTCGGTCATCCTCGTCCCGCTGGTCATCCTGGCCTCCTGGAACGAGGCCGACCGGTCCGGCGGGTCGGACGTCCCGCCGAAGCGGTCGGTGAAGACCTACTTCGCGCTGCTGCTGACGCTGGAGTCGACCATGATCGGCGTCTTCGCGGCGACCGACGTGTTCCTCTTCTACGTCTTCTTCGAGGCGCTGCTGATCCCGGTGTACTTCATCATCGGGTCCTACGGCGGCGCGCAGCGCTCCTACGCCGCGGTGAAGTTCCTGCTGTACTCGCTGTTCGGCGGGCTGCTGATGCTGGTCGCGGTGATCTGGCTGTACCCGCTGTCGGCCAAGTCCGTCGCGGACGGCGGCCTCGGGCACGGCACGTTCATGTTCGACGAGCTGTCGAAGATGAACGTCGACCCGACGACGGCGAAGTGGCTGTTCCTCGGCTTCTTCATCGCGTTCGCGATCAAGGCGCCGATGTTCCCGGTGCACACCTGGCTGCCGGACGCGGCGCAGCAGTCCCCGGCGGGCGCGCTGGTGCTGATCGTCGGCGTCCTGGACAAGGTCGGCACCTACGGGATGATCCGGTTCTGCCTGGAGCTGTTCCCGGGCGCGTCCAAGTGGGCGACGCCGGTCGTGCTCGCGTTCGCGGTCGTCAGCATCATCTACGGCGCGATCCTCGCGATCGGGCAGGTCGACATGAAGCGGCTGATCGCCTACGTGTCGATCTCCCACTTCGGGTTCATCGTGCTCGGCATCTTCGCGATGACGTCGCAGGCCCAGTCGGGCGCGATGCTGTACATGGTGAACCACGGGTTCTCCACCGGCGCGCTGTTCCTGATCGTCGGGTTCATGATCGTCCGGCGGCGGTCGGCGCGGATCTCCGACTTCGGCGGGATGCAGAAGGTGGCGCCCGTCCTGGCCGGGATGTTCCTCATCGCCGGCCTGTCGAGCCTGTCGCTGCCCGGCCTGGCGCCGTTCATCTCGGAGTTCCTCGTCGTGGTCGGCACGTTCAGCCGCTACGAGTGGGCCGCCGTCGCCTCCATCATCGCCATCGTGCTCGCCGCCATCTACATCCTGTGGATGTACCAGCGGACCATGGGCGGCCCCACGGTCCCCGCGGTCGAGGGCATGAAGGACCTGTCCGCCCGGGAGAAGTGGGTCATCGCCCCGATCATCGCGATCATCGTGGCGATGGGCTTCTTCCCCCAGCCGGTGCTGCACGTGATCAACCCGTCGGTGAACCACACGCTGGCCCGGGTCGACCAGCACGACCCGGCGCCGGACATCACCGGTAACGTCGCCGAGAACGGAGCCCGTCCATGAGCACCTCTCACCAGGTGAGCGCGGTCCTCGCGCAGGGGGGTGACATCCCCGCGCCGCACATCGAGTACGGGCAGATCATGCCCCTGCTCCTGGTCCTCGGCATCGCCGTCGCCGGCGTTCTCGTCGAGGCGTTCGTCGGCCGCCGCGCGCGCTACTACGTGCAGGTGCCGCTCGCGTTCCTCGGCCTCGCCGGCGCGTTCGCGTGGACGGCCGTGCTGGGGTGGAAGGACAACCCGCACCACGTCGCCGCCGAGGGCGCGCTGGGCGTGGACGGGCCCACGCTGTTCATCCAGGGCACGATCCTGCTGCTGGGGCTCGTCAGCCTGCTGCTGATCGCCGAGCGGGGCGAGGGCGGCTCCGTCGGCGGGCACTTCGCCGCGCAGGCGTCCGCGCTGCCCGGCAGCGAGGCCGAGCAGCGCACCGCCCAGGCCGGGGTCACCCAGACCGAGGTGTACCCGCTGATGATGTTCGCCGTCGGCGGCATGATCATGTTCCCGGCGGCCAACGACCTGCTCACGCTGTTCGTGGCGCTGGAGGTCATGTCGCTGCCGCTGTACCTGCTGTGCGGGCTCGCCCGCCGGCGGCGCCTGCTCTCGCAGGAGGCGGCGGTCAAGTACTTCCTGCTCGGCGCGTTCTCGTCGGCGTTCTTCCTGTACGGGGCGGCGCTGCTGTACGGGTACGCCGGGTCGGTCCGGCTGTCGGACATCTCCGCGCAGATCGGCAAGGACGCCGGCAGCGAGACCCTGCTGCTCGCGGGCGTCGCGCTGCTGTCGGTCGGGCTGCTGTTCAAGCTCGGCGGCGTCCCCTTCCACATGTGGAAGCCGGACGTCTACCAGGGCGCCCCGACCCCGATCACCGCGCTGATGGCGTCCGGCACGGTCGTCGCCGCGTTCGGCGGGATCCTGCGCGTCTACTACGTCGCGTTCGAGACGCTCCGCTGGGACTGGCGGCCCGTCATGTGGGGTGTGGCGATCATCACGATGGTCGCCGGGTCGCTCATCGCGATCACGCAGACCGACATCAAGCGGCTGCTGGCCTACTCTTCGATCGCGCACGCGGGCTTCCTGCTCATGGGCGTGATCGCCACCTCCCCGAACGGCCTGTCGAGCAGCCTGTTCTACCTGCTCGCCTACGGGTTCGCCTCGGTCGGCGCGTTCGCCGTCGTCACGATGGTGCGGGACGCGGGCGGGGAGGCCGGGCACCTGTCGAGGTGGGCCGGGCTCGGCAAGCGGTCCCCGGTCGTCGCCGGCGTGATGGCGTTCTTCCTGCTGACGTTCGCGGGGATCCCGCTCACCAGCGGGTTCACCGGGAAGTTCGCGCTGTTCAAGGCGGCCGTCGAGGAGGGCGCGACGCCGCTGGTCATCGTCGCGGTCATCGCGTCCGCCGTCGCCGCGTTCTTCTACGTCCGTGTGATCGTCGTCATGTTCTTCAGCGAGCCGGACGCGGACGGCCCGGTCGTGGTGGCCGGGCCGGCGACCGCGGTCGCCGTCGCCCTCGGCGTGACGGCTACTGTGGTACTCGGCGTGATCCCGCAGCCGGTCCTGGACCTCGCGGGCCAGGCCACGACCCACATGTTCGTCCGTTAGGGAGTCTTGGGTGAGCAACCCATCCGCTGAGAAGTCCGGCGGGCCGGCCGGTACCGTGGCCGGCCCGTTCGGGCTTCCCATCGACGCCGCGCTCGCGTCCAGTGCCAACGCGCGCCTGGCCGATGTCGAGACCCTCCTGCTCGACTGCGTGCGCGGTGAGGACCCGCTGCTCACCGAGGCGTCCAGGCACCTCGTCGAGGCGGGCGGCAAGCGGTTCCGGCCGATGCTGGTGCTGCTGGCCTCCCACTTCGGCGACCCCGCCGCGCCCGGCGTGGTCCCCGCCGCCGTCGTCGTCGAGCTGACCCACCTCGGCACCCTCTACCACGACGACGTGATGGACGAGGCGACCGTACGGCGCGGGCAGGAGTCGGCGAACTCCCGCTGGACGAACACCGTCGCGATCCTCACCGGCGACTACCTGTTCGCCCGCGCGTCCGACCTGCTCGCCGACCTCGGCCCGGAGGCCGTCCGGATTCAGGCCCGCGCGTTCGCCCGGCTCGTCCGCGGCCAGATCCAGGAGACCGTCGGCCCCGGTACGGGCGCCGACCCCCTCAAGCACTACCTGCAGGTCGTCGCCGACAAGACGGCGTCGCTGATTGCCGTCTCCGGCCAGTTCGGTGCGCTGCTGTCCGGCGCCCCCGCGCACGTCGTCGACACGGTCACCTCCGCCTGCGAGAAGATCGGCATCGCGTTCCAGCTGTCCGACGACATCCTCGACATCGACTCTGAGACCGAGGAGTCGGGCAAGACCCCCGGCACCGACCTGCGCGAGGGCATCCGCACCCTTCCGATGCACCTCGTCCTCGGCGGCGCCGGCTCCGGTCCGGACGACGCCCGCCTTCGCGAGCTCCTCGTCCAGGACCTCACCGACGACGCCCTCCACGCCGAGGCCCTCGCCCTCCTGCGCGCCCACCCGGCCATGGACCGCGCCCGCGCCGACCTCCGGCAGTGGGCCGAGGACGCCCGCGCCGAACTCCTCACCCTCCCCGACATCCCCGCCCGCGACGCCTTCACCAACCTCTGCGACTACGTCGTCTCCCGCACGGGTTGACGGCTCGGGCCGTTCGCGCCGGTGGCGCGAACGGCCCCGCTTCTGGTCTTCAGGCGTTCTGGGGTTCGGGTTCGGTCAGGCCGCGGTACTTCATCGCGTGCAGGACGAGGTCGATGAGGACCTCCTTGCAGGAGTCGAGGCTGCGGGCGTCGCACAGCATGACCGGGACCTTGGGGCCCAGGTTGAGGGCCATCTGGATCTCTTCGAGGTCGTAGCGCTTGGCGCCCTCGAAGCAGTTGACGGCGACGATGAACGGGGTGCCGCGGCGCTCGAAGTAGTCCACCGACGGGAAGCAGTCGGACAGGCGGCGGGTGTCGGCGAGGACGACGGCGCCGAGCGCGCCGAGCGCGACCTCGTCCCACATGAACCAGAAGCGCTCCTGGCCCGGGGTGCCGAACAGGTAGAGGACGTACTCGTTCCGCATCGTGATGCGGCCGAAGTCCATCGCGACCGTGGTGGTGTTCTTGCGCTCCACGCCGGAGACGTCGTCCACGCCGACGCCCTGGTCGGTGAGGATCTCCTCGGTGCGCAGCGGCTTGGTCTCGGAGACCGTGCCCACCATCGTGGTCTTGCCGACCCCGAAGCCGCCCGCGATCACGATCTTGACCGCGGTGGGGAGCCGGCGGGCGCGCACGCCCCTAGAGGGCCCGGAGACCATCGATCACCGCCTTGTAGAGCCTGATGTCGTGCATGTCCGCCTCCGGTTCGGGTTCCTGCATGGAGACGAACCCCTTGTCGAGCAGGTCGCCGAGCATCACCCGCACGGTCGCGACCGGCAGGTCGAGGTGGCCGGTGAGCTCGGCGACCGACATGACGCTCTGGCAGAGCCGGATGATGGCGAGGTGCTCGGGACCGAGGCCGATCGCGCCCTCCGGCTCCGGTCCGACCGCCACCACCAGGGTGATCAGGTCGAACTTGCCGCGGGTCGGCTCGATGCGGCCGCTGGTCATCACGTACGGCCGCACCATCGGACCGGCCTGGTCGTCGAGGTACCGGTCGGGTGCCGGCCGCGGCGCCGGATCGTCCGCCCACGGTTCCGGCGGCGAGGGATCCTCGGGGGGCATCATGCCGGCCGTCCCTCCCCGGCGGACTCCGTGCGCGCGGGCGAGGTCAGGTGGTGGCCCATGGCGGTGACGAGCATCGCCATCTCGTAGGCGATCAGGCCGACGTCGGCGTCCTCCTCGGCGAGGACGGCCAGGCAGGCGCCCTTCCCGGCGACCGTGACCAGCAGGAACGCCGAGGCCATCTCGACGATCGTCTGCCGGACGGGGCCGCCGCCGAAGCGGGTCCCGGCACCCTTGGCGAGACTCTGGATGCCGGCGGCGACGGCGGCGAGGTGCTCACCGTCGTCCTGCGTCATGCCCTCCGAGGACGCCATGAGCAGGCCGTCGGCCGACAGCACCACCGCGTTGCGGGTGTGCGGCAGCCGGTGGACCAGGTCGTCCAGCAACCAGCCCAGATCGGAGGAGGAACCGGTCTTCTGTGTCACTGATCTTTCTCGCCTTCCGCTGCGTTGTTGCCGGGAGCCGTACCGCCTTCGGGCGCGGGTTCTTCGGCCGCGCCGCCCTCCTGCGCGGGGGGTGGGTCGGACCGGGCGGCGTCGGACCGGCCGCGCCGGGTGCCGCGCTGGTAGGAGCCCATGATCCGCTTGATCTCCGCGGGGGAGCGGCCCGGATCCTCCTGCTCCTCCGGCTCGTCGGCGACGACGGGCTCATCGGCGCGCAGGGGCTCGGCGAGGTTCGCCTGCGGCACCCGGACGGGCAGGCCGGACGGTGTGGTGGAGAGGTCGGACACGGGTGGCTGGTCCTCCGGCTGGGTGGTGGCGGGACGCTCGCCGTCCGCGGGCACGTCGGCTTGCCGTGCGGGCGGCTGCGTCCCCGGGGCCTCGGGGTCTGCCTCAGGGGCGCCGTCGTCCCCGCCGGGGGTCGTCTGCGCGGGCGGCGCGGACGAGGGCGCCGCCG
>NZ_SMJW01000142.1 GCF_004348335.1 Actinomadura bangladeshensis
CAGGAAGCGCCGGCCCCCTGACCCCCGGGGCGGGGCGGGAGAGATCAGGGTGCGACCGGGCTCGGCGGGCCGCCGCGGCTGAACAGGTAGAACGCCGACGTGCCGAGCCCCCGGGGCTTCGGCAGGGACGGCCGGCGCTCGTCGTAGCGGTCGGATTCGCGATGCCATTTCAGGATGCCGGCCATCCAGTCGCGGAGTTCGCCGACGTAGGCGTCCAGGGACGCGCGGGCGGTGGCGTCCAGGCCGAGGTCGTCGGCCAGCGCCGGGAGCTCGTGGGCGACCAGGTGCTCGAACTGGCGGCGGCGGGACGTGATGAGGTCGCCCACGATCGGCAGCGCCTCGTCGCGCCCGCAGCCGAAGAAGTTCTCGATGGCGAGGACGCCGTTGTTCAGCTCGCCCTCGTACTCGATCTCCTTCTGGTAGGAGAAGCAGTCGTTCAGCAGGCACGCGACGTCCATCACCGACACGTCGATCTCGCGGAGCGTGCGGGTCCGGAACACCTCCTGCGGGATCTCGTGGGAGTGCTCGATCCGGCACAGCGCCATCGTCATCTCGGAGCCGAACGTGTGCCGCCGCATCTCGACGTAGTCGACGGGGTCGGGGATGCGCGACTGGAGGTGGTTGTTCAGCTCCCAGACCCAGCTCTCCACCATGTGCTCCACGGCGGCGCGGAACTCGCGGCGGCCGCGGTCGTCCATGGGCAGGGCGGTGCGCGGCCACAGGTCGGCGAGGGCCGCCTCGAAGGCGTTCTCCGGCGGGGGAGCAGAGCCGCAGTCCAGCGGCATGAAGCCCCCGACGCGGGCGTTGAACAGCTTCGCCCCGGCCATGTCGCGGTCGCGGTTGAAGAGGGCGGGGAAGAAGTCGTCGCCGTAGGTGCCGAAGGCCAGCCACTGGGTGGCGAGGTCGAGGCCCTCGGCGCTCGCGTGCGGGTTCAGGGACGCCGCGCAGATCTCCAGCGCCATCCCGCGGAGCCGCTCGGCCGACCACACCGACACCGGCAGCCGCGGATGCGGGGAGAACATGCCCATCTCGCGCGCCCAGACGACGACGTTGCGGCCGGCGGCGTCGCGGTGCGGGTTGACGCGCGGCGGGTACGGGATGTCGAACTCCGGCAGCGGCGTCGGGCCGACCTTCTGGAACGGGACGTGCGGCAGGCTGATCCGCGTCGACTTCAGCAGCGCCGGGATGCGCGCGGCCGACATCCCCAGCGACTTGCCGTTCATGTAGCGGCTGGAGCGCATGTGCCACTCGTGGCCGCCGGACTGCCAGTCCTGGAGGGCCTTGACGTAGGCGGCGAGGCTCGCCTGCTCGGCCGGGTCGAGCGCGTGGTCGGCGACGATGTGCGCCAGTTCGGTGAGGGCGGTGTTCTCGAACTGCCGGAGCCGCGAGGTGAGCAGGTCGTTCACCGTGTCGGCGGCGGTCTGCGGCGCGACGCCCAGGAACCGCTCCATCACCAGGACGCAGTTGTTGACCTCGCCCTCGGACTCGGTCTCGCGCTGGTAGGAGAAGATGTCGTTCCGCAGGTGGACGCCGTCGGAGAAGGTGTCCTTCAGGACGCGCAGCGGCCGCGTCCCGACGACGCGCTCGGGGACCTCGACCCCGGCGGCGTGCTCGGCGAGGTCGGCCGACCAGGGCGCGCCGCCGACCTTGCGCCGCATCTCGATGTACTCGACCGGGTTCGGGACGCGCCCGGTGCTGATGTTGGACAGCTCCCACAGCGACTCGCGCAGCAGGTTCACGGTGCTCACCGAGAAGCGCTCGCGCCAGGCGTCCGACTTGGCCGGGACGGTCCGCGCCCACAGGTCGGCCAGGCCGCGCTCGACGGCGTTCGCCGCCTCGGGCGGTTCGAGCGACATGAACAGCGGCAGCCGGTCGAGGTAGGCGCGGGCGCCCTTCTGGTCCCGGGTCTTCTTGAACACTTCGAGGAAGTGGTCGTCGAAGTAGAACACCCAGACGTACCAGTCGGTGATGAGGTCGAGTTCGGGGCCGTCGCAGTCGGGGTGCGTGTACGCGCACAGGAGCGCGTAGTCCATCGCCTCGAGCGCCGCCTCGTCCCAGATGTCGGGGGTGCCGGGGTCGCGGTCGTCGTCCAGCATCCTCATCTCGCGCGCCCACGCCATGGTGTGCGTCCGCGCGCCCTCCAGATGCGGGTTCAGCCGCGCGGGGTACGGCACGTAGAAGTCGGGCAGCTCGAACGGTTGCATCGACCGGCCTCTCTGTCGGCTCCAGGATCAGTGGCTCCGGGGCGGGATCCGCTCGGCAACCTACAGCACCCGCAAAGTTACGGACGGTGACACCTTGCTCTCCTGATTCCTTCGCTCCGCTGCGGGTAAGCCGGAGGTCATGACGGAGTCGAGCGAACCCGCGGAGGTCGACGGCCCGCTGGAGCAGAACCTGCTGCTCGCCCGGCGGGTGATCGACGCCGCGCAGCAGGAGATGGCGGACAAGGCGCGGCAGCGCGTCCCGGCGCTGCGGCTGGGCGCCGTCGCCGGGGCCTTCGGGGTCCTCGCGACCGCCGCCACGTACCGGATGAACGTGCTGCTGCTGGAGAAGAAGCTGCCGCCCGAGCTGGCGTCGTTCGTCGCGGCGGCGGTGTACGGCGGCGGGGCGGGCGCGGCGGCGCTGGCTGCGTCGCGCAAGTGGAAGGGACTGCCGCCGCCGCTGCCGACCGAGACGGCCCGGCAGGTCGTGGAGATCCTCTCCGACACCGACTGATCGGCACCGCACTCCGCACCGCGCGCGGGTGGCGAGCCGGTCGGCGTGCTAGCCGAAGGGGACGTCGCGTCCGGTCACGTGCAGCGATACGCCGCCGGACGACACCGTCAGGCTGCGGAACGCCAGGCCCAGCGGCAGCCCCTTCACCGGGACGGTGAAGTCGAGCGCGCCGTCCAGGTCGTCCAGCGGGTGGCCCTCGGCCGACAGCGCCCGCACCCGGATCGCGTCGCCCTCCTTCGTGACGCTCGCGGTGGCCGTCGCCTCGGTGATGCCGAGGTCGACCTTCGCCTCGATCCGGTTCCCCGCGCCCGCCGTCAGCTCCAGGCCGGGGTCGCCGCCCGCCTTCGCGAGGTCGCCGAACCCGATGAACGCGGTCCCGTCGACCGACCCCAGGACGCCGCGCTGGAAGCCCGAATCGACCCGAACATTCCTTGCGCGCACTTTGAGACTGGTGATGCGCACGGGTCCCCCGATAATGCCGTCCGCTTCCAGCCGCACATCGCGGAAATCACGGGAGAGCACCTGTGTCAAGAACGGGATCCCCTTGATGGCCACTTCCGGCTCGGACGGAAATCCCTGTTTGCGGATCTCCACCGCCAGTTCGTGCTGGGCGACCGCTGCGCTGCCCCGGTCCACCACAGCGACCAGTAGCAACAGCAGTACCACCAGGGCCAGGAGGGCGACGGGCCGGCGCCGGGCGGGCCGCCGCGGCAGCCGGTCGGCGCGGGTGACGGTCGCCTCTCCGGACGGCTTCGCCATGGCATTCACTCAATTCCCGGAATGGGGTCCTGTCAATATCGGCGCGGCGAATTACACTCCGGTCCATGACGGCCGTTCCGGACGCGGAATCGCGCGCGACGCCGCTCCTGGTCCGCACGCGCGGCGGGGTGCACCGGCTGCGGGCCGGGATCGAGTACCGGATCGGCCGCGACCCCGCCTCGCACATCGTCCTCACCGACCCGCGCGTGTCGTGGTTCCACGCCGTGCTGCGCGCCGGGCCGGACGGCTGGCGGATCGAGGACGCGGGCAGCAGCAACGGCACGTTCCTCGGCGGCCGCCGCGTCACGCGGATGCCGGTCCGGGGCGAGCTGACGTTCCGGCTCGGCCACGCGGCGGACGGCGAGGAGCTGGCCTGCTCGGACGCCGACCCGCTGCCGCACGCCGCCGTCCCGGCCGAGCGGCGGCCCAGCCAGATCTTCCGGGTCGCGCCGCGCACGCTGCGCATCGGGCGCGCCGCCGACAACGACGTGGTCGTGCCCGACCTGGCCGTCTCGCGCCACCACGCCGAGCTGCGGCCGCTCGTCCCCGGCCGGTACCAGATCGTCGACCTCGGCAGCCACAACGGGACCTACGTCAACGGCGACCGCGTCGACGCCGCCGAGGTCGCCGAGAACGACCTGGTCGGCATCGGGCACGCGACGTTCCGGCTGGTGGGGGACGAGCTGCGGGAGTTCGTCGACACCGGCGACGTGTCGGTCTCGGTGGAGGGCCTCACCGTCCGGACGCCCGAGGGCAAGGTGATCCTGGACGGGGTCGGCTTCCCGATCCCGGAGCGCTCCCTCGTCGGCGTCATCGGCCCGTCCGGCGCCGGCAAGTCGACGCTGCTCGGCGCCGTCACCGGGACGCGCCCGGCGACCGAGGGGACGGTCCGCTACGACGGCCGCGACCTGTACGCCGACTACGACGAGCTGCGGCACCGGATCGGGCTCGTCCCGCAGGAGGACATCCTGCACACGCAGCTCGCGACGCGGCAGGCGCTGCTGTTCGCGGCCGAACTGCGCTTCCCCGGCGACACGCGCCGGAGCGAGCGCGAGGAGCGGGTCGACGAGGTGCTGGACGAGCTGGGCCTCACCCCGCACGCCCGCACCCGCATCGACCGGCTGTCGGGCGGGCAGCGCAAGCGGGTCAGCGTCGCGCTGGAGCTGCTGACGAAACCGTCGCTGCTGTTCCTGGACGAGCCGACCTCCGGCCTCGACCCGGGCCTCGACAAGACCGTCATGGAGATGCTCGGCGAGCTGGCCCACGACGGCCGGACGGTCATCGTCGTCACGCACAGCGTCGCGAACCTCGGCACCTGCGACCGGCTGCTCGTCCTCGTCCCCGGCGGCCGGCTCGCCTACTACGGCCCGCCGGACGAGGGGCTCGCCCACTTCGGAAAGAAGACGTGGGCGGAGGTGTTCCAAGCGTTCGACCGCGAGCCCGGCCGCGACTGGGCGGCGGAGTTCCGCGCCTCGCCCCGGCACGCGCGCTACGTCGCGGGCGCCGCCGACCGCACGGCCCGGCCGTCCGCCGCGACCGCGCCCGAGCCGCCGCCCCCGCGGCAGTCCCGGCTCGCGCAGCTCCGCACGCTGTGCCGGCGCTACCTCGCGGTGATCGCGTCCGACCGCAGCTACCTGGTGCTGCTCGGGGTGATGCCGCTGATCCTCGGCGGGCTGACCGCCGCGATCCCCGCCGCGAAGGGGTTCACCGGGACGCCCGGCAGCAACCCGGACGCGGCGTCCAAGCTGATGGTGATGGCGTTCGCCGCGTGCTTCGCCGGGACGGGCAACGCCGTCCGCGAGCTGGTCAAGGAGCGGACGATCTACGGCCGGGAGCGGGCGGCGGGCCTGTCGGCGGGCGTCTATCTGATGTCGAAGCTGCTGGTCCTGGGCGTGATCACGGCGCTGCAGGCGGTCGTCCTGGTGCTGATCGGCACGGTCGGGGTGCGGCTGCCGCCGCACGGCACGTTCACCGCCGTCCTGCCCGAGCTGATGCTGTCCATGGCGCTGCTCGGGGTCGTGTCGATGGCGCTGGGGCTGCTCGTGTCGGCGCTGGTCGGGACGTCGGAGAAGACGCTGCCGCTGCTGATCGTCCTGTCGATGGCGCAGCTGGTGCTGTCCGGGGCGCTGGTGCGGCTGAACGGCAAGCCGGGACTGGAGCAGCTCGCGTGGCTGTCGCCGTCCCGCTGGGGGATGGGCGCGGCGGCGGCGACCATCGACCTCGGGCGGATCTCCCCGCCGGCCGGCGACCCCGACCCGCTGTGGAAACCGGTCGCCGCGACGTGGGCGTCCGACATGGGCGTCGCCGCCGTGCTGCTCGCCGTCTTCGTCGCCGCCGCGTGGTACCGCCTCTACCGGCTGCGTCCCCGGCGCCGCTGACTCACCCCCGCCGGTCGGGGTAAGGGCGCGGCATGGACATGCCTATCCACGCCGACATCACCCTGAACGTGAACGGCAGAGAACTCAGGCTCACGGTCGACACCCGCGCGTCCCTGCTGGACGTCCTGCGGGAGGACCTCGGCCTGACCGGTTCGAAGAAGGGCTGCGACCACGGCCAATGCGGTGCCTGCACCATCCTGCTCGACGGGCGCCGCGCCAACGGATGCCTCGCGCTGGCCGTCGCCCACGACGGCGCCGACATCGTCACCGTCGAGGGCCTGGCGCAGGACGGGGAACTCAGCCGCGTCCAGCGGGCCTTCATCGAGAACGACGCCTTCCAGTGCGGCTACTGCACGCCGGGCCAGCTCTGCTCCGCGACCGCCGTCTTGGACGAGGCCGCCTGCGGCTGGCCGAGCGCCGTCACCGCCGACCTGGCCTCCGCGCCGCCGCTGGACGACGCCGAGATCCGCGAGCGGATGAGCGGCAACCTGTGCCGCTGCGGCGCCTACGTCGGCATCGTCGCGGCGCTGCGCGAGGCCGCCGGCGAGCCGGACCGGGCGGCGGCCGACCCGCCCGCGGCGGCGCGGCAGGTCCGGCAAGGAGCGCGGGCATGAGGCCCTTCGCGTACGCGCGCGCGACCACGGCCGAGGACGCGCGGGCCGAGCACGCGATGGCCTGGGACGGGGACGGGGACGGGAACGGTGCCCACTACCTCGGCGGCGGCACCAACCTCGTCGACCTGATGCGCCTCGGCGTCGAGGAGCCCTCCAAGCTCGTCGACGTGACCCGTCTCCCCTACGACCGCATCGAACGGGACGCGGACGGGACGCTGCTCATCGGCGCCGCCGTCACCAACAGCGGCCTCGCCGCCGACTGGACGGTCCGCGAGGAGTTCCCGATGCTGGCGAAGGCCGTCCTGTCGGGGGCGTCCGGCCAGCTCCGCAACCTCGCGACGGTCGGCGGCAACCTGCTCCAGCGCACCCGCTGCCCCTACTTCCAGGACACGTCCAAGCCCTGCAACAAGCGCGCCCCGGGAACCGGCTGCCCGGCCCGCGACGGCGAGAACCAGAACCTCGCGATCCTCGGGCATTCGGCGGCGTGCGTCGCGACACACCCGTCCGACATGGCGGTGGCGCTCATGGCGCTGGACGCCTCGGTCCGGGTGCTCGGCCGGGACGGCGAGCGGACGGTCCCGCTCGACGACTTCTACCGGCTGCCCGGCGACGAGCCGCGGCACGACACGACGCTCGACCGCGGCGACCTGATCACCGGGGTCGTGGTGCCGCCGCTGCGGATGCCGGCCGTGTACCGCAAGGTGCGGGAGCGGGCGTCGTTCGCGTTCGCGCTCGTCTCGGTGGCGGCGGCGCTGGAGGTGCGCGGCGGCACGATCCAGGACGTCCGGCTGGCGCTCGGCGGGGTCGCGCACAAGCCGTGGCGGGCCCGGAACGCTGAGGACGTGCTGCGCGGCGCCGCCCTCACCGGGGAGGCGCTCGCCCGCGCCGCCGACGCCGAACTGGCGGCGGCCGAGCCGCTGCGCCGCAACGGCTACAAGGTGCCGCTCGCGCGGAACCTGATCGTGCAGACGCTGACCGAACTGGGGGAGGGGCGATGACGTACCGGCTGGAGAGCCGCGACAAGGTCACCGGGCGGGCGCGGTACGCCGGCGAGTACCCGGTGCGGGATCCCGCCTACCTGTCGGCCGTCCAGGCGCACGCCGGACGCGGCGAGGTCGTGTCCGTGGACACCGGGTCGGCGCGCCGGCTGCCCGGCGTGCTGGCCGTTCTGTCCTGCGAGAACGCCCCTCGGCTCGCGGAGGCGTCGAGCGGGGAGCTGGCCGTCTTCCAGTCCCGGACGGTCTCCTACCGCGGCCAGTTCGTCGCGGCCGTCGTCGCCGAGACGCTGGAGACGGCGCGGGAGGCGGCGCGGCTCGTCCGCGTCGAGTACGCGTCCGAGCAGCCGGACGTCCTGCTCCGCCGGGACCACCCCGGCCTCTACAAGCCCGAGCAGGTCAACGCGGGGATCCCCACCGACACCGAGATGGGCGACCCCGAGGAGGCGTTCGCCGGCTCGGCCGTGCGGGTGGACGTCACCTACACGACGCCCGCCGAGCACAACAACCCGATGGAGCCGCACACCACCACCGCCGAGTGGAACGAGGACGGATCCCTCACCCTCTACGAGTCGACCCAGGGTCCGTCCAGCCACCAGCGGACGCTCGCGCAGATCTTCGGGCTGGAGAAGGACCAGGTGCGGGTGGTGTCGACGCACGTCGGCGGCGGATTCGGGTCGAAGGGCACGCCGCGCCCCAACTCGGTCCTGGCGGCGATGGCCGCGCGGGAGGTGGGCCGCCCGGTGAAGTTCGCCGTGCCGCGCCGGCAGATGTTCGCGACCACCGGCTACCGGACGCCCACCATCCAGCGGATGCGGCTCGGCGCCGACCCGGACGGGCGGCTCGACGTGGTCATGCACGACGTGGTCGAGCAGACCTCCACGGTGCAGGAGTTCGCCGAGCAGACCGCCGCGCCCACCCGGGTCATGTACCGGGCCCCGCACCGGCGCACGACGCACCGGGTCGCCCGGCTGGACGTCCCGACGCCGTCCTGGATGCGGGCGCCCGGCGAGACGCCCGGCATGTACGCGCTCGAATCGGCCATGGACGAGCTGGCCGTCGCCGCCGGGATCGACCCCGTCGAGCTGCGCGTCCGCAACGACGCGGACCGCGAGCCGGAGAGCGGGCTGCCGTTCAGCTCCCGCAACCTCGTCGCGTGCCTGGAGGAGGGCGCCGACCGGTTCGGCTGGGAGGGCCGCGACCCGGCGCCCCGGTCGCGGCGGGCCGGCCGCACGCTGCTCGGGACGGGCGTCGCCGCCACCACCTACCCGGCCCGCCGCAACCCCGGGCGGGCGACGGCGCGGGCGGAGCCGGACGGGACGTTCACGGTCCGGATCGCCGCGTCCGACATCGGCACCGGCGCCCGCACCGCGCTCGCGCTGATCGCCGCCGAGACGCTCAAGGCCGACCTCGACCGGGTGCGGATGGAGGTCGGCGACAGCTCCTTCCCGGCCGCGTCCGTCGCGGGCGGGTCCAGCGGGACGGCCAGCTGGGGCACCGCCGTCGTGCGGGCCTGCGAGTCGCTCCGAGGGAAGTTGAACGGGGCCGTTGCCGGGGGGCGTGGGGGGTCGTCCCCCCACACGGAGAACGGCTCGGTTCCGCCGGAGGGGATCGAGGCGTCGGCCGACACCGCCGCCGAGCTGAGGGCGGAGGAGGAGTACGCCCGGCACGGCTTCGGCGCGCACTTCGTCGAGGCCGAGGTCGACATGGACACCGGCGAGGTCCGCGTGCCCCGCATGCTCGGGGTGTTCGCCGTCGGGCGGATCATCAACCCGGTCACGGCCCGCTCCCAGTTCATCGGCGGGATGACGATGGGCATCGGCATGGCGCTGATGGAGGAGAGCGTCATGGACGGGGAGTTCGGCGACTACCTCAACCGGGACCTCGCCCAGTACCACGTCCCGTCCTGCGCCGACGTCCGCGACATCGAGGCGGTGTGGGTGGAGGAGTCCGACCCGCACCTCAACCCGATGGGCTCCAAGGGCATCGGCGAGATCGGCATCGTCGGCGCCGCCGCGGCCGTCGGCAACGCCGTCGCGCACGCCTGCGGGGTGCGGGTCCGCGACCTGCCCATCACCCCGGCGAAGCTGCTCCCGCACCTGTGACGGCAGGCGCTCGTGAGAAAGGCGTCTCCGGTGGAGGCGGGGATGACTGATTGAAAAGTTCACTATCAAGGTGATGCGCGTCACGCCGGTGGGTATCGATCACGTGCTCGGGGGCGCTCCCAACCCGCGAGGTGATCGCCGTGTACCAGCAGGTCCTCGATCCCGTCGCCGACTCGCTCGGCTGGAGTTCGCTCGTCGCCGCCCTGCCGCTCGCCGTGCTGTTCGTCCTGCTCGGGGGCGTCCGGATGCGCGCGTGGCTGGCGTCGCTGATCGCGCTGGCCGTCTCCCTGGCCGTCGCGATCTGGACGTACGGCATGCCCGCCGACCAGGCGTTCCTGGCCGGCACCGAGGGCGCCGCGTTCGGCTTCTACCCGATCCTGTGGATCGTCATCAACGCGCTCTGGGTCTACAACATCACCGTCACGACCGGCCACTTCGACGTGCTCCGCCGCTCGTTCGCGTCGGTCAGCGACGACAACCGGCTCCAGGCGGTGCTGATCGCGTTCTCGTTCGGCGCGCTGCTGGAGGCCCTCGCCGGCTTCGGCACGCCCGTCGCGGTCACGTCCGTCATGCTCATCGCGCTCGGCTTCCAGCCGCTCAAGGCCGCCGTCCTCGCGCTCACCGCCAACACCGCCCCGGTGGCGTTCGGCGCGATGGCGACGCCGATCCTCACCCTCGGCAAGGTCACCGGCGAGTCCAGCGACACGCTCGGCGCCATGGTCGGGCGGCAGACCCCGATCCTCGCGCTGTTCGTCCCGCTCGTCCTCGTCGCCATCGTGGACGGGAAGCGGGGTCTGCGCGAGACGTGGCCCACCGCGCTGATCTGCGGCGCCGCGTTCGGGGCCGCGCAGTACGTCACCGCGAACTTCATCTCGGTGCCGCTCGCCGACGTCGTCGCGTCCCTGGTGTCGGCCGCCGCCGTCGTCCTGGTCGTGCGGCTGCGGCCGCGGCCGTCCGTGCGGCCCGCGCCGGTCGCCGGCGGCGCCGCCGACGAGCCGACGCCCGAGTTCGCCGCCCGGGTCGAGTCCGGCGGGGAGCGCGACCCGCGCGCCGAGGTCGCCCGCGCCTACGCCCCGTACGCGATCATCATCGCGGTCTTCGTCATCTGCCAGATCGACGCGGTCAAGAGCCGGCTGGACAAGGCCACCCGGACGTTCTCCTGGCCGGGGCTCGACCTCACCGGCCCGACCGGCAAGCCGCTCAGCCTGCCGACCTTCAACTTCAACTACCTGACCACCCCCGGCACGCAGATGCTCGTCGCCGGGCTGATCACGATGGCGGCGCTCGGCGTCGGCCTCGGCAAGGCCCTGCGCGCCTACTGGACGACCCTCGTCCAGCTCAAGTGGGCGATCATCACCGTGATGGCCGTGCTCGCCCTGGCGTTCGTGATGAACGCGTCCGGGCAGACGGTCACGCTCGGCACCTGGATGGCGGGTGCGGGCGGCGCGTTCGCGGTGCTGTCGCCCATCCTCGGCTGGCTCGGCACCGCCGTCACCGGGTCGGACACCTCGTCCAACTCGCTGTTCGGCGCCCTGCAGGTCACCGCCGCGAACAAGGCCGACCTCGACACCGTCCTGATGGCGGCCACGAACAGCTCGGGCGGCGTGCTCGGCAAGATGGTGTCCCCGCAGAACCTCGCCATCGCCGCCGCCGCGGTGGGCCTGGACGGACGCGAGGGGGACATCTTCCGCCGCGTCGTCCTGTGGAGCCTGCTGTTCCTCGCCGGGATGTGCCTGCTGTCGGGCCTCCAGTCCACCGGAGTGCTCGGCTGGATGGTCCCGTAAGGCGCCGGCGCCGCTACTGCAGGTAGCCCTCCACCTCACCGGCGGGACGGACCTCGGCCTCGTCCGGGTTCTGTCCCGCCGCCCGCCGGGCCCGGCGCTGGCGCAGCAGGTCCCAGCACTGGTCGAGCGCCACCTCCAGGCGGCGCAGCCGGTCCTGCGCCTGCGCGTCGCTGGTCTCGGCGCGCTCGTGCGCCTGCCGGAGCGAGTGCTCCTCCTCGATGAACTCGTTGATACGGTCCAGAATCGCCTTCTCGTCCATGAAATCCGTCCGCTGAGGTTCATAAGATGCCGTCAGGTGAGAGCCTGGCATATACGGGGCCGCGCAGGTAGCGCGCGCCCCGGCCAAGGGCGAGGTGCGCACGGTATGACGATCTGGCGGATCACCGGTGGCGAGGGCGCCTCCGGGGCGGGGGAGCGCGCGGCTCCCCGCTACGACGTCGTCGAGCACGACACGCCGCTGCTGCACGTCGCCGCGGCCTCGTCCTCGTCCTGGCTGCGGATGAGCGGCGAGGTCGACGTCTCCAACGCCCCCGCCGTCGCCGCGGTGCTGCACGCCGCGCAGGCCCGCATGCCCGCGGACGTCCACATCGACCTGACCGGCCTCGCCTTCATGGACGTCGCCGGCCTGCGCGCCTTCACCGTCGCGGCCCGCGAGATGCACGAGCACGGCCGGCTCCTCGTCCTGCACACGGTGTCGCCGCACATCGACCGGCTGTTCCGGCTGATCGGCTGGCACACCTCGCCCGGCCTGGAGATCCACTGCCGCCCGCGCGTGTGAGCGGGTCATCGCACCACCACGCCCGCGCCTCGGCGCGGTAAACGATCGAGGAGATTACGGACGGTCCCGCGAGGATCCGGTGTATGACCAGTTTGACCCCCCAAACCACGGTTAGGAGCCATTTATAGCTCTCCGATTCCAGAGGGGGATCTCATGGCAAGGCGAAGAGAGCATGGAGAATCGCCGATGTCCGGCGAGGGCGCTGCGGCCGCGACCCCCGCTCAGGGCGCTGCGGCGGCTCCCCGCCGGGGCGCCAATGAGCCCGGCGAGCACGCGCTTTGGGAGGACCGCACCCGGGTCTTCCTGCAGCCCATCGCGGCACCGTCCATCCTCGGGCTGTTCGCATTCGCGGGCGCGACCATGATGGTCGGCGCCTGGCAGGCCGGCTGGTTCGGCAATGCCACCACCCCGCTCATCCTGTGGCCGTTCGTGCTGTTCGTCGGCGGCCTCGCGCAGTTCCTGGCCGGCATGTGGGGCTACCGGGCCCGCGACGGCCTCGCCACCGCCGTGCACGGCATGTGGGGCGCGTTCTACCTCGCCTGGGGGCTGCTGTTCATGCTGGTCAGCATCGGTGCGGCACCGGCCGCCCTGGCACCGACGCTCGGCACGGTAAGACAGGGCTTCGCGTTCTGGTTCATCGCCCTCGCGGTGATCACCGGGTTGTGCGCGCTCGCCGCGCTCGGCGAGAACATGGTCCTGGCGATCCTGCTGGCGTGCCTGGCCGTGGGCGCCGGCTTCACCGCGGCGGGCTTCTGGGCCCCGTCGACCTGGTCCCTGGACGTCGGCGGCTGGCTGTTCGTCGCGTCCGCGGTCATCGCGCTGTACGCGGCGGCGGCCATGATGATGGAGAACACCTTCGGGCGGACGATCCTGCCCACCGGCAAGTACCGCGTGGCCGGCAACGTTCCCGGCGGCCGGGGCGTCCGCCCGCTGGAGTACCGGTACGGGGAGCCGGGGGTGAAGATCGGACAGTGATCTCCGGCGTTTCGCCTTGACATTCCCGTTGCCTTATCCTGGGCCGAGCCAAAGAGTCGGCCCGGAGGGGGAGCGGGAATGTCATCGGCGGTCCGGCGGACGTGGCGGCGCCTCGTCCAGTCCTACACCGCGCTGTGCGCGCGCGACGACGCGGCGAAGCACGGCGTCACCATTCCGAGCGGGATCTGGGCCTGTGTGAACTGCCACCAGCCGCATCTCGAACTGTCCTCGCTGCAGTACCACCTGCGCACCGAGCACCCCGGCGCGACCGCGGGCTGAGGCCCGGGTCGCCCTCCCGCAACCTCCCGCGCTGAGCGCGGAGCGGCACCGGACGCGCGCGTCCGGTGTCTTCGCCTTTCTCGGCCCGTGCGCGCCCTTCCGCGGCGCCCGGCGCCTTCCGCCGTTTCGGTCGGGCCCCTACCGCGGTGACCGGAGTCGGCGCATCCCGGCTTATTGGCAGGCCGCTAATAGCGTGTTACAAGTAACTCACCACTTATTGGGTCGGGGGCCTGGCACCGGGAGGGTCGCCGTGACGACACGCAGGAAGTTCCTTCGAGACGCGGGAGTGGTGGGCGCCGTCACCGCGGGCGCGATGGCCATGGGACCGGTCCCCGCGCGGGCCGCGAGCGGGCGGCGGGTCGCCGTCCTCGGCGCCGGCGTCGCCGGCCTCACCGCCGCGCACGAGCTGATCGAGCGCGGGTTCGAGGTCGAGGTCTACGAGCGCACCGCCCTCGGCGGCAAGGCGCGCAGCATCTTCCCCGCGGGCACCGGGACGGGCGGCCGGCTGGACCTGCCGGGCGAGCACGGGTTCCGCTTCTTCCCCGGCTTCTACTTCAACCTCACCGACAACATGCGGCGCACGCCGTTCCCCGGCAACGCCAAGGGGACGTGGGACAACCTCGTCCGCGCCGACGCGTACATGATGTCGAGGCAGGGCCGCCCCGACCTCACCATCCCGTTCCCGTTCCCGCTGCCGCCGCACTCGTCCATCTACGACGTCAACAGCTTCCTCGCCACGATCACGTCCGGGCTCCAGACGGTCGCCAAGCTCTCGGTGACCGAGGCCGCGTTCGCCGCGCAGAAGCTGCTCGTGTACGTCACCAGCTGCGACGAGCGCAAGCTCGGGCAGTGGGAGAACATCACCTGGGCCGACTACATCCGCGCCGACCGGTTCTCCGACGAGTACAACAAGTTCATCGCCGACGGGACGATCCGCAACCTCGCCGCCACCAAGTCCAAGGACGCGAGCACCCACTCCATCGCGATGGTCGGCGAGGCCACCGTGTGGAGCATCCTCGGCCTGGGCAACGAGCCCGGCGGGTCGGTCGACCGGGTGCTGAACGGGTCCTCGTCGGAGATGTGGCTCGACCCGTGGATCGCGCACCTGCGCGACCTCGGCGTCAAGTTCAACGTGGGGTACGAGGTCGACTCCCTCTCGGTCTCCAACGGGAGGATCACGTCCGCGGGCGTCAAGGGCAAGTCGCCGATCTCCGCCGACTGGTTCGTCGTCGCGATGCCGTGCGAGCGTGCCGCGACGCTGCTGAGCGACGCCGTCCTGCAGGCCGACCCGTCGCTGGCGAACATCCGGGGGCTGCGCACCGACTGGATGACCGGGCTGCAGTTCTTCCTCAAGAAGGAGCTGCCGCTCGCGGCCGGCCACGTCAACTACGGCGACTCGACGTGGGCGGTCACGTCCATCAGCCAGGAGCAGTTCTGGAAGCGCGACTTCGCCACCTACGGCGACGGGACCGTCAAGGACTGCCTGTCGTCGATCATCTCCGACTGGTTCACGCCCGGCACGTTCAACAAGAAGAAGGCGTCGGAGTGCACGCCCGACGAGATCGCCGCCGAGGCCTGGAAGCAGATCAAGGCCCACCTCAACGACAGCGGGGAGACGCTGCTCACCGACGCCGACCTGCACTCCTGGTTCCTCGACCCGGCGATCATCCCGACCGGCAGCGGCGTCACCAACGACACCCCGCTGTTCATCCAGCAGCCCGGGTCGTGGAAGCTGCGGCCGGAGTCCAAGACGAAGATCCCGAACCTGTTCCTGGCCGGGGACTGGGTGAAGACGCCGATCAACGTCACCACGATGGAGGGCGCCAACCAGGGCGGCCGGAAGGCCGTCAACGCGCTGCTGGACGCGGCCGGCTCGAGCGCCGGCCGGTGCGACGTCCACGAGCTGTACGAGCAGCCGCTGTGGATCCCGTTCAAGGCCAAGGACAAGCTCCGCTACGCGCTGCGGCTGCCGCACGAGTTCGACATCCTCGACACCCGCTGGCCGGGGAGGTGACCCTACGGAAGGGCGCGGCGGGCGATCATCGCCGCGTGCAGTAACCGGAGGTCGCTCGGCCGGGCCGGATCGAGCCCGGTCAGCGCGCTGATCCGGCGGACGCGGTAGGCGACCGTGTTCGGGTGGACGTGCAGGGCCGCGCCCGTCGTCCGCCGGTCCAGGTCGCAGGCCAGGTACCGCTCCAGCGTGCGCAGCAGCTCCGGCTTCGGGTCGAGCGGCGCCAGCAGGGCGGCGAGCCCCGCGAGCGCGCCGCTCGGCCGGCTGAGCTGGTAGTCCAGCAGGACGTCGGTGAGCCGGTACAGGCCGGGCGGGCGGCCCGCCCGGCGGACCAGGTCCATGATCTCGGCGGTCTGCCCGACGGCGGCGGGGATCCCGGCGGGGCCGGTGATCTCCGCCGCCGCCGTGACCGGGGTGTCGGCGCACGCGGCCGCCCGCGCCACCAGGCCGTGCAGGACGTCCCAGCCCGCGGAGAACGGCAGCAGGGCCGTGCCGCCGGCCGCGTCCAGGGTGGTGAAGGCGGGCTCGTCGGCGACCTCGTCCAGCACGGTCCGGACCCGGCGGATCTTGCGCCGGGTCGCGATCCGGGCGCGCTGGCCCGTGCCCGCCTCGTCCGGGTGCGGGGCGAACGCCAGCGTCAGCACCGCCCAGCGGGGCGCCGGGCGGTGCCCCGCGGTCTCCCCGGTCATCAGCGCGGTCATCAGCGCGTGCCGCCCGCCGTGATCCTGGCTGTCGAGGATCTGCCGCACCTCCAGGTAGGCGGCGCTGACCGCCGAGATCAGCAGCCGCTGGAAGTCCAGGAAGTAGCCGAGCGCCTCCTGGAAGGCGGGCAGGTCGGACGGCCCCGCGCCGGCGGTCAGCTCCTCCCACGCCATCGCCGCGCCGATCTGGTACGCGGCGAGGATCGCGTCCAGCGGCACGCCCTCCTCGGCCCGCAGCGCCGCCGACTCGCGCTGGGCGCCGAACTCCGCCGGCCCGGCGGGGCGGCGCCGCTCCAGCACGTCCGCGAACTGGCGCAGGCTGTGCTGGACGATGCCGGCGATGTCCCCGGCGACCTCCTCCTGGGGCAGTTCGGCGTAGACGGGCAGCTCGGCGAGCAGCCGCGCGACCACCCGCCCGGTCAGCCGCGGAGCGCGGGCCCGCAGATGGGCCGCCATCGGCCGGCCGCCCATGCGCAGGGCCCGCATGCCACCGGTGTTGTCCCGCGTCACAACGGCTCCCGCAAGAGTCTGTTTTCACGCCAATTGAACGGTCTGTCCAGATTCTGGACGATCACGGCGACATCGTCCATGACGCCGGGAGTTGGCATGAAGCGTCTGTTGCACGGCATGGTCGGCGCACTCGTCCTCGCGGGAACGGCTTTCGCCGCCACCCCCGCCCACGCGGCCACGGTGGAGTACGTGGCGCTGGGCGACTCGATGGCCTCCGGGCCGCTCATCCCGAACATCACCGGCCCGATCGGCTGCGGACGGTCCACCCACAACTACGCCCACGAGCTCGCCGGCGCGCTCAACGCCGACCTGACCGACGTCACCTGCAGCGGCGCCCGCACCAAGCACATGACCGAGTCGCAGAGCACCAGCGTCGCCGGCGTCGACACCGGCACCGTCCCGCCCCAGTTCGACGCCCTCACCGCGTCCACCACCCTCGTCACCCTCACCATCGGCGGCAACGACGTCGGGCTCGTCGGCATCGCCGAGGACTGCGTCAACCTCGACCCCACCGCCACCCCCTGCAAGGGCGAGTTCGAGGACGAGGTCGCGCAGAAGACCGCCGCCCTCGGCGCGAGCCTGAGCGCCGTCCTGGACGGCATCCGCGCCAGGTCGCCGAAGGCCCGCATCGTCGTGACCGGGTACGGCCTCTACATCAAGCCGAACGGCTGCTGGCCCGTGCAGCCCGTCCTGCCCACCGACGCCAACTTCCTGCAGGGCGCCGTCAACGCCATGAACGGCGTCATCCGGGACCAGGCCGCCGCCCACGACGCCACCTACATCGACCTCGTCACCCCGTCCGCCGGCCACGACGCCTGCCAGTCGGCGACCAAGCGCTGGGTCGAGGGCTACGTCCCGCTGAACCCGGCCGCCCCCCTGCACCCGAACGCCCGAGGTGAGGCCGCCTACGCCGCCATCATCGGAAACGCGATCGGCGCCTGACCCGTGACGCAAAGTTCTCCATGAATTGATCTTCCCAAGTGTTGATCTTGAATTTATGATCGACATCACAGGCGCGAGACCCCGCGCCGGCACCGCGGTCCTCCGGGAGGTCCCATGCAGAAGGTCGAACAGGCGAAACCGGCCCCGAAGGCCAAGAAGATCAAGCTGGAGATCAAGCGGCTGGAGAAGGTCGAGACGACCGGTCTCCGCGAAGGCGGCTGATCCTCCCCGAGTGCGCCGGCCGGCCAGGCCTCGGCCTGGCCGGCCTTTCCCTGTCCACGACCGGAAGGCTCGCATGCGGCTCCCTCGAATCAAACGCGTCCACCAGCCCCTCGCCCTGCCCGGCGACCGGATCCTGATCGGCCTGATGCAGCAGGGCGTCGCCGCGGAGATCCAGGACGGCGAGGACGGCGCCATCGCGCGGCTCATCACCCTCCTGGACGGCACCCGCACGGTCGGCGAGGTGTGCGCCGCGTTCGCCGAGACCCATCCCGGCGTGGACGAGGACAGCGCCCGCGAGGTGATCCAGGACCTGACCGACGGCGGCTTCGTCGAGGACGCCGGCGCGCCGCTGCCCGGCAACCTGGACGAGGCCGAGGCCGCCCGCTACGAGCCCGCCCGCAACTTCTTCGCGTGGATCGACACGGCGCCGCGCAGCTCGCCGTACGAGATCCAGTCCAAGGTCAAGGACGCGCGGGTCGGCCTGCTCGGTCTCGGCGGCACCGGTTCGGCGGTGGCCGCGGGGCTGGCGGCCAGCGGGATCGGCGCCCTGCACGTCGCCGACTTCGACACGGTGGAGGAGTCCAACCTCACCCGGCAGCTCCTCTACACCGAGGACGACATCGGCCTGCCCAAGGTCGACCGCGCCGTGGAGCGGCTCCGCGCCATGAACGGCCACGTGAAGGTGACCGGAGACACCGTCAAGGCGGACGGACCCGACGGAATCGCCGCGATGATGCAGGACTGCGACCTGTTCGTCCTCTGCGCCGACGAGCCGCACCCCGACATCATGTTCTGGACGAACGAAGCGGCGCTGCGGACCGGTACCCCCTGGTTCGTCAGCTTCTACACCGGGCCGATGGCCGTGGTGGGCGGCCTGGTGCCGGGTGAGACGGGATGCTGGGCGTGCCTGCGCCGCCACGAGGACCGGCGTGAGTTCAAGGCCCACGGCCATTCCCTCACCGAGGAGCGCCCCAACGCGGTGATCGCGGCCAGCGCCAACGTCAGCGGGCACCTCTGCGCGCTGGAGGTCCTCTACTACCTCGGGGGACTGCCCACCCAGGCGCGCGGCAAGGTCTTCCACTGGAACTACGCGATGTGGGACCACTCGTACTTCATCGAGATTCCGCAGGACAGCGACTGCCCCGCCTGCGGGAAGCTGTGACCACGGTCGAGTTCCACCCGCTCGTGGTCCGCCCGGACGACGACGACCCGGAGGCGGTCGTCGTCGGCCGGCTGCGAATCGGCGAGTTCGTGGAGCTTCCCGCCGTGTACGGGGACGGGATCGTCCTCATGCGCGGCGGCCTGACGGTCGGCGCGGCCGAGGAGCGCATCGCCGCCGAGCACGACGTCGAGGTCGACCTCGCCGAACTCGTGGAGGCCCTCAGCGACCTCGGGTTCGTACGGTCCATCGACGGGGAGCCGCTCCCGGACCCGGCCGAGGACGCCCCGCGCAGCCACTTCGCCCGGCTGACCGAGCGGAACACGTCCTGGCTGTTCGGACTCCCGGCGAAGCTCGCCTGGGCGGCGGCGGTCGGCGCGGCGCTGGTCACGCTCGTCCTGCGGCCCGCGTTGCTGCCGGACTACTCCGACTTCTTCTGGGGCGACTACGTCGGGCTCACCGTCCTGGTCAACACGGTGATGATGTCGATGTCGATCAGCGTGCACGAGCTGATGCACCTGATGGCGGCGCGCTCGCTCGGCGCGCCCGGACGCATCGGCTTCGGCACCCGCCTGCACAACCTGGTCGTGCAGACCGACGTCACCGGGGTGTGGGGGGTGCCGCGCCGGTCCCGGTACCGGGTCTACCTCGCCGGGCTCGCCTGGGACGTGCTGCTGATGTCGGCGCTGGTGCTGCTCGTCGCCTACGCCGGCCTGCCCGGGCCGGTCGACGCGGTGCTGCAGGCGCTGGTCGTCACCGTCCTGATGGCGATCCCGTTCCAGCTCCAGGTCTACATGCGCACCGACCTCTACTTCGTGCTGCGCGAACTGCTGCGGACCCGGAACCTCTTCGACGACGGGCTGGCCTACGCCAGGTACCTGCTCGCCAGGTCGGTCGCCGCGGTGCTCCGGCGCGCAGGCGCCGCCGAGGACCCGACGGCCGGGCAGCCGCGGCGGGAGCGGCTCGCGACCCGCGTCTACTCGTTCTTCCTGGTGTTCGGCGCCGGCATCACGCTCACCTCATTCGCGCTGTTCGGCGTGCCGATCGCGGTCACGGCGTTCCTGCGCGCGGTCGAGGGCGTCGCCGACGGCTTCACCGGCGGATCGGTGCTCCGGGCCATGGACTCGGCGCTGCTGATCCTCATCGAGGGCGCCATCCAGGTGCTGTTCGCGGTCACCTTCGTCCGGACGCACCGGCACTGGTTCCGCCGCCGCCGCGGGCGGGACGCCCCGGCCGAGGCGGCGCCCGCCGGCTGACCCTTCCGCCGATGCGCAGCCCTCCTGCGCGGGACCTGCTCCTGGCAACCCTCCGCCTGGTTGCGGTAGACAACGGTCGCAACGTGTTGGACGCCCGGCCGCGCGGCCCGGGCAGCAGATGGAGGATCGACATGGACGACGCGATGCGCGCCAATACCGCCGCCTACGAGCAGACGGTCCGTTCGACCCTCGCGCTCGCGGCCACGCTCACCGACGACGACTGGGACCGGCCCACCGAATGCCCCGGCTGGACGGTCAAGGACCAGCTGTCCCACCTGGTGGGCATCGAGCTCGATCTCCTCGGCGACCCCTCGCCCGACATCGACGTCCCCGACTTCGACCACGTCCGCAACGACTTCGGCCGGTCCCTGGAGGCGGCGGTGCACGTGCGCCGCCCCGTCCCGGGGCCGGCCGTCGCCGCGGAACTCGCGGACGCCCTGGAGCGCCGCCTCGTCCAGCTCCCCACCCTGGACCCCGACCGCGTCGTCACGATGCCGGACGGCCGGGACGGCCCCTACTCCCGGCTGATGATGGTCCGCGCCATGGACTGCTGGACGCACGAGCAGGACGTCCGCCGCGCGACCGGCCGCCCCGGCAACCTCGACGCCCCGGCCGCGCACTGCTTCTGGAACCTGTTCGGCCCCGCCCTGCCCCTGATCGTCGCCCGCCGCGCGAAGGCCGCGCCCGGCGACTCCGCCACCTTCACGATCACCGGCCCGCCCGACTTCCGCACGGCCGTCCGGGTGGAGGAGAACGGCCGCGGCGCCCCGTCGTCCCCGGGCGAGTCGACCGTCGAACTCGCCATGGACTGGGAGACCTACGTCCGCCTGACCGCGGGCCGCTGCACCCCCGACGAGGTGACCGTCCAGGTCACGGGCGACGGAGCCCTGGCCGACCGGATTCTCGCCGCCATGGCCATCACCCCCTGAATCCGCGGCCGGCCTCACGGGCGGCGCCCTCGACCCCGGCC
>NZ_SMJW01000143.1 GCF_004348335.1 Actinomadura bangladeshensis
CGTTGGTTTTCTGGCATGCTACGGTCCCCTTCACCTTTCGGATCCAGGTAAGCCATTAGACCCAGAAACCTCCCTTCAGTTCCTCCCGACTGAGCCGGGGATATGACAGAGCGCCTCGTGGCGCACACGCGTTGGTGACGAGTTCGCAGACCACGAGGCGCCCCACGTAGTCGTCCTCGATCCCCCACCCGGCGAACCGCTCCGCGACGAACCGTCGAGCGAGCCGGGGCGCCTGGTCATTGGGTTCGAGAACGAGCGGGGAGGCCCCCTCCGGGGCAAGTGCAGTGATCATCGCTGAGACCTTCGACGTGAGCTGTGTGCGAATCACGACACAGAGTCACGCGGTCACGCTAAGTTGGCATGCGTACGCAGCGCAGTCGAAACAACACGGAACGCGGAGGCCCTCCCCCATGGCCACCAACGAACCGCCGGACCCGAAGAGCAGCATGTGGTCCTTCGTCGCCTACTACTTGCGTTTCTGCCGCAACCAGCGCGGGCTCTCCGGCGAAGCGGTGGGACGCATCATCACTGCCAGCAAGGCGACCGTTTCACGCATCGAAAACGGCATAGAGCGCCTGGACGCGCAACGCGCGGCGCTACTCGACAAGGCGTGGGAGACGGGCGGGGTCTTCTCGATCCTGGTCTGGTACGCCAGCATCGGCCACGACCCCCAGTGGCTGGCCCAACTCTCGACCTTCGAGCAGCGAGCGCGGATCATCCGGATCTTCGAACCGCAGGTGATCACTGGCCTGCTCCAGACGGAGGAGTACGCGCGAGCCCTCCTGACTGGCGGAGGCGTGCCCGACCCCGAGCCGTTCGTGACCGAACGGATGAATCGAAAGAGCGTCCTCGACCGGGCATTCACCCTGGTGACGTTCAGCGAGACCGCACTGCGCTGGCCTGTGGGAAGCCCCCGCGTTATGCGGGAGCAACTCGCGCACGTCCTCGAAATGGCAGAGCGGCCGAACATCGTCGTCCACGTGATCCCGCAGACCTTCGAGACCGGCGCGCATCCCGGTCTGGACGGTGGCGTGAAGCTCGTCACGGGCGACGACTTCGGTGAGGTCGCCTACACCGAATCACTCGGTGGCGGTCGGCTTATATCGTCTCCCATAGATGTCGCGGAATACGCGATCCTTTTCACGCGGATATGTGCGAAGGCTCTCCCCGAGCACAGGTCCAAAGTCCTGATCAGGACGGCTATGGAGGCGTTCAGTGACGACGATGTGGCGCAAGAGCAGTCATAGCGGCACCCAGGCCGGGAGTGACTGCGTGGAGCTCGGCCGTCTTCGTGGGGTGATTGCCTTCCGGGACTCCAAGAACCCCGATGGACCCAAGGTGATCATGGGACGGGACGAGTTTGCGGCCCTCCTGGCAACCTTGAAGCACTGAGCTTCCCTCAATCCCCGCCCCCGTGGTGACCGTTCGGTCGGCGCAGCTCTATCGCCGGTCGGGGCGGACGATGTACCAGGCGCCCGATGGTGTGACCCAGATCAGCAGGCCGGGCCAGACCTGGACGAGTCGCCAGTCGGGGCGCTGTTTCAACCTGTGGTGGCGTCGGCAGAGGGGCGCCAGGTTGCAGAGGCACGTGATCCCCGGCCGCCACGGCACCGTGTGATCCAGGTCGCATCGGTGGGATGGCTGGTTGCAGCTCGGAAACACGCACGTGGCGTGCCGGGCTTCAACCTCCCGGCGCATCGCGGCGGACGGCCGGTAGCCGGGCCGCCCGTGCACCTCGTCGCCCCCTCTGCACGCCGCCTCACGGGCGTCGGCAAGCTCATGCCGGATGCGCTGCACGGCGCGGCGAACTGCACCTGGCAGCTCACGCGATGGGACACGACCGCTCACGTGGGCCAACCGCTGTCCGATCACGTCCGCCAGCATGAAGACCTCGGCATCAGCGCAGGCTCGAGCACCCCGGACGCCAGCACCATCGGCCTCGGCGGGAGCAATTCCGGACGACGACGCCACGGACACGCCGTCTGAGGCGTCCTCCGCCAAAGCCGGGTGATCAGGCGTACCAGGAAGGCCAGGAGCCGCATCATCTGAGCCCGGACTCAGCCGGCCGAGCGCACTCGCCTGCCCCTGAAAAGGATCGCCACGCACACCCGCCGGAACGGGAAGCAGGTGGCCGGGAACAGGGCCGACTCGACCGGGCACGCTCACATGAAGACGTCTCGCATCGCTGGACCCGAGGGCGAGGAGGTGGGGTGCAGTCGCATGGCCGCTCGCCATATCGCCAGGCTCCATCGCGAGAGCATTGGACGCGCTCACCTGCGCTGGGACGGGAGCCAAGTGATCGGGCAACGCGGCACCCCGACCAGACACACCCGCAACCACACCGACTACGTCATTGGAACCCGACTGGGCATCGTTCGCCGTCGCGCGCGGCGCACCGGCAGCCCGTCCCCCGTCACCAGCACCGGCTCCCATTTGCAGTGGATGTCCAGGGTGACCAGGCCGGTGGGGTGCAGAAGGAGTGGGTGCGCCCGTCTGCCGGAGGTCTGGACAACTATCCGCCTCCACGGAAGGGGAAGGTCGGAAATCGTTCGCCGGGACGGGCTGAGGGGTGTCGGCGCAGGTCTGGGTCAACAGGTCGCGGATCGCCTCGGGGAGAGGCGAGCCCTGGAGGAGTTGCTTAGCCAGGTCGGCTCGGATCGTGTTCAGAGGGCGGATGTCGCCCTCCGACTTGATGCCGTGCGCGGCGGCGGTGATCTTGTTGTAGATGGCGTGGGCGTCCTCGGCGGCAAGGTCGCACAGCGCCAGGTCGGAGGTCCCGGACGGGGTGTCCCACAGTTCCAGGCGCCGCTGCCGGACGGCTTCTCGCTTGCGTTCCGCGATGGCCTCCGGCGCCAGGCGCTGGACGATCCGCCTGATCTGGCGGCGGAGTTGCCCGGTGGTCTGGGTGGACGCCTTCTCCAGCGCCGCGACTTGCACCCGCTGGGTGACCTGCTCGGGAAGGCCCTCGGTCAGGTCGCTGATGACGCGGGCCTTTGCCAGGTCGACGCGTCCGGCTTCCAGTGCGGCACCAGTGTCGGCGAGAGGGCCGGTGAGCCGTTCGGCGAGATGCAGAAGGGTGGCCGAGGCGTTACTGGTGATCGTGAGGGCGGCGGCGACTTCTTCGGTCACCGAGTCGCGGGCCGACAGGATCCGGTAGTCGGGGTCGCCATCAGCCTCGGCACGTGCGCGGCGCTGGGTCAGTTCTGCGATGGCCGCCAATTCCCGGGCCTGCGCCCAGGAGGTCTGGCGGCGGGCCGCAGCCGCGACCTGAAGAAGTTCGTCGTCGGTCAGATCAGCCAGGCGCTCTTTTCCACCGGAGAGGCAGATGGCCAGTTGCGGCCCCGGAGGGAACCATTCCCGGTCTTCCCATTCACGCTGACTGCCAAGCACTACTGAGGGCATCGACACAGGAGGTCACCTCCAATCTGAATTCGCTCCTCAATTGTAGCGCGCCTCCGTCATTGACATTGACGACATTCTGGACACGCCACATTACTGTCACCTCTTATCTTCCGCTCTCGGCAACAAAAGGACGCTCCTTGCGGTCTGCGCTCATCCAACGGTCGGTCGCGGGCTGAGCACGGCTTTATCGGGGATGGGGTGGTTGCTCTAGGTGGACGGCTGAGGTAACCCCTGCAGCCTGGCGCAAAAGTCCAGCTAGTCACCGGCTGATGTCACGTTGGTTGCGGTTGTCGGGTTGGGGTTTTGTGCTCGGGTGAAGGTCAGGCACGGAGTCCGGGTAAAAGGCGCGCTTCGCGCGCCCTTCACCGACGACCGGGGCAAGGCCACCGCAACCGTCCGCCTACAGCAACCACACAAAAACCGGTAAAAAGAGAGACCTCAGCCCGACGCACACCAGACAGGGAAACGGCAGAGGCAAACCGGCGCGGGAAACGTGACCGCTACCAGCACCACAGATGCGGGCCCAGCCTCCAGCAACAACCACGCAGAACCGGACCCCAAAGAGAACGACATGAAGATCGACACGGTAAACGTGGCCACCACCTCGACGAGGCATAGATGCTGACCTTCGAGCAGCGATGAGTTCCGCCGACCAAGACGGTCTACCCCGAGTAGGACAGAACGACGGTGCAAGCTCGACCACCCGGGAGGACGTCAGATGACCACTGCTCAGCCCAAGAGCACGAAGCTCGACAAGGAGTTCACGGCCTGCTTGCAGAAGAGTCCTGCCAAGGGCGGGTGGACGTACGTCGTCTGGCCCGAGTCGGCGGCGTTCTTCCGGACGCGCGGGCTCGTCAAGGTCAAGGGCACCATCGACGGACACCCCTTCCAGGGCTCGTTCATGGCGCTCGGCGACGGCAACCACAAGCTGGCCGTGAAGGCGGAGATCCGCCGGGCGCTCGGCAAGGACGTCGGTGATGAGGTCACCGTCCACCTCGCCGAGCGCCTCGGCTAGCCGGTCACCAGGCCAGCCAGTCAGCGAGGCCGGCCGACCAGCACGTCAGCCAGCCAGCAGAGGCCAGCGGGTCAGCGGGTCAGAATCCGAGGTCGCTCCAGAAGGAGCAGTTGCTCGTCTTGGTGGTGTCGACGCGGTGGATGCCTCCCGCCCCAGGCGCCAGTGACAAGACGTCGTCCGACGACCGGAAGCGCGGCCAGTGCGGGGCCTGCCGCGCCGCGGGCTTGCCGTTGTGGGCGAACGACGTCCAGTAGCCGACCATGGCGTCGGAGAGCCGGGTCTGTTCCGGGTTCAGGTCTCCGAGCAAGCCCGGGAACAGGTACGTCAGCTCGCTGGCGTGCTCGGCGCCCTCCTCGAAACCGGGAAGGTCGAACAGCGGAGGAGCCGCACGGTCCGCGAACTGGTAGGCGTAGACGGGGACACCCGCACGCTTGAGCTGCTGGAACGCGTCCTGGTGCCGGCAAGCCGACAGTATCTCGTTGGAATCGGTCTGGAGTGTGGCGAGCGCGATCCTGGGGTCGGGGTAGTCCGCCGCCGGGTAGCGGGCCAGTATCGCGTCGGCGGCGGCGCCGTAGCTGGAGCGGACGATGTCCTCGTACTCCGCGGCGGTGATGGGGTTCGGGTAGGCGAGCGAGACGAACAGGCGCCACTCGTCCAGGGTGTTGCCGTGCATGACCGGCACCCGGTTGAAGCGGCCCCGTTCGATCGCCTCCGCGGGCTGCAGCGGCAGAACGCGGTCGCCGCCCGCGACGGGGCCGACGTTCAGGCCCTTGGCCTCGAAGACCTCCAGCAGCGTCTTGACCGGCACCGCGCGCAGGCACGCGGCGTCGGCGGCGGACGAGCCCTTGGCGCAGCCCACGGCCTCCGCGAACGTCGCTCCCTCGTCCTCGGCGGACGCTTCGGTGCGCACGGGCGCGACGCAGGTGAAGCTCTGCGCGATGACCTTCTGGAACAGGCCCGCGGCGGTGGGCGAGGCGAGGTTGGCGCAAGCGTCCTGGGCGCCGGCGGACTCGCCGAACATCGTCACGTTCCGCGGGTCGCCGCCGAAGGCCCTGGCGTTGCGCTGCACCCAGCGCAGCGCCGCCTGCTGGTCGAGCAGGCCGTAGTTACCGGCCTGGTAGCGGCGGTCGGCGCCGTTCTCCAGGCCCTCGTACGCGAGCCAGCCGAACGGGCCGAGGCGGTAGTTGACGGTGACCACGACGACGTCGCCGTCCATGGCGAGCTTGGCGGCGTTGTAGATGCTTCCGGCGCCGGTCACGTTGCCGCCGCCGTGCACCCACACCATGACGGGCAGGCCGCGCCGGTGGCGGCGCGCGCTGTCCGGTGTGGTGACGTTCAGGTAGAGGCAGTCCTCGGCGTAGGACGTCGGGCCGCCGTAGGGCGCGGGGAGTTGCGCGCACTGGTCGCGCGGGGCCGTGGCGTCGTAGACGCCCTGCCACGGGCGCGCGGGCTGCGGTGGCCGCCAGCGCAGGTCGCCGGTCGGCGGCGCGGCGAAGGGGATCCCCTGGAAGATCCGGTAACCGGACTGGGACTGGCCGCGTACCGGCCCGAGGTCGGTGCGGACGACGGCGGACGGTTCCGGTGCCGGCTGCTGGGCCATGGCCGGAGCGGCGGCTCCTCCTAAGAGAAGCGCGGACGCGAGCAACGGGATGGCGGTGAGCCTCACGAGGTCCCCTTTCGGCATGATCCTTCTGACGCCCCCCGATCACAAATGAGAACCCGTTTCCACAGAGGATGCAAGAGATCCGGTGCGTAGATCGTCCGGTAAGTGATCGTTGTACTGTTCCTCCCGTGACCCCGGACAACACCGTCTCGCTGGGACGACGGCTCTGGACGATGCTGGTCGTGCTCGGTTTCGTCGGGCAGCTCGCCTGGACGGTCGAGAACATGTACCTGAACGTGTTCGTCTACGACACGATCAGCGGGAACCCCGACGTGATCGCGGCGATGGTTGCGGCGAGCGCGGTGGCGGCGACGGTCGCGACGCTGACGATCGGCGCGCTGTCGGACCGGATGGGGCGCAGGCGCGCCTTCATCGCCGGCGGTTACGTGGTGTGGGGCCTGTCCACGGCGGCGTTCGGGCTGGTCAGCGTCGACACGGTCGCGGAGGTCGCGCCGTTCGCGGACGCGGTCGTGGTCGCGGCGGTCACCGTCGTCGCCCTCGACTGCGTGATGTCGTTCCTCGGCTCGGGCGCGAACGACGCCGCGTTCCAGGCCTGGGTGACGGACGTGACCCGGACCGAGAACCGGGGACGGGTCGAGTCGGTCCTGGCCGTCATGCCGCTGATGTCGATGCTCGTCGTGTTCGGCGGGTTCGACTGGATGACGCGGGACGGCCAGTGGTCGCTGTTCTTCCTCGTCATCGGGCTGATCATCGCGGTGGCCGGGGTCGTGGCATGGGTGTTCGTCCGCGACCGGCCGGTGCACGACACCGGCCGGCCCGCAGGCGGATACCTCACCGCGCTCGTCCACGGGCTGCGCCCCTCGGCGGTGCGCGCGAACCCGGGCCTGTACCTCGCGCTCTCGGCGTGGTGCGTGTGGGGGATCTCCACGCAGGTCTTCCTGCCGTACCTGATCATCTACCTGGAGCGGTACCTGAAGATCACGGGGTACGCGCTCGTGCTCGCCGTCGTCCTGACGGGCGCGTCGGCGGTCACCGTGCTGGCCGGGCGGATCATCGACCGGGTCGGGAAGGTCCGGTTCCTCGCTCCGGCGATCGCCGTGTACGCGGCGGGGCTGCTGCTGATGCCGCTCGCGCGCGGCATGGTCCCGGTGATCGGGGCCGGTCTGGTGCTGATGTCCGGGTTCATGCTGGTGCTGGCGCCGGTCGGCGCGCTCGTCCGGGACTACACGCCGCCGGGACGTGCCGGGCACGTGCAGGGGCTCCGGATGGTGTTCGCCATCCTCGTCCCCATGATCGTGGGACCGTGGCTCGGCGCCGCCGTCATCAAGGGCGCGGACGAGCGCTACGAGGAGCTCGGCGTGGTCAAGCACGTCCCGACCCCGGCCATCTTCCTGGCCGCGGTTGCCGTGCTGGTGCTGATCGTCCCGCCGGTGCTGGCGCTGCGCCGCAGGGACGCGCGGACGAAGGAGGCCGTGTGATGCTCACCAGGTGGGGCAGGGCGCTCGATCCGGACGCGGTGCTGCCGGAGTATCCGCGACCGCAGCTCGTCCGCGACAGTTACCTCAACCTCAACGGACGCTGGGAGTACGCGTTCGCCGAGTACTCCTCCGACGGCACCGAGCCGGCGGAGTACGACGGTGAGATCGTCGTGCCGTTCTCGCCCGAGTCGGCCCTGTCGGGCGTCGCCCGGCAGCTTCTCCCGGACGAGACGCTCTGGTATCGGCGGAGCGTCCGGCTGCCGGACGGGTTCCACCGGGAAGGCCACCGCGTCCTGCTGCATTTCGGCGCCGTCGACCAGACCTGCCGCGTGACGGTCAACGGCCGGGAGGCCGGACGGCACGAAGGCGGCTACCTCCCGTTCGGCTTCGACATCACCGATCTGTTGGAGGACGGCGCCGGCACGCTCGTCGTCGAGGTCCAGGACCCGTCCGACACCGGTGACCGCGGCTGGGGGAAGCAGAAGCTGAAGCGCGGCGGCATCTGGTACACGGCCCAGTCCGGCATCTGGCAGACGGTGTGGATCGAGTGCGTGCCCGAGGTGCACGTCGAGCGGCTGACGCTCGTCCCCCACCTGGACGAGTCGTGCGCAGAGGTGACGGTCCACGCCGCCGCCGGGACAGCCCGTATCGCGATTCACGCGGACGGCGATGTCGTCGCGCGCGCCGAATCGAACGCCGGCCAGCCCATCCGGATTCCGATCCCGGACGTCCGCCCCTGGAGCCCCGAAGACCCCTTCCTCTACGGCATCACGGTCGAACTCGGCACTGACCGGGTCGAGAGCTACGTCGGAATGCGGTCGTTCGGCGTCGGTCCCGACGAGGACGGCGTCCCGCGGCTGCTGCTCAACGGCCGCCCGTACTTCCACGCCGGCGTCCTCGACCAGGGCTACTGGTCGGACGGCATGTACACGGCGCCGTCCGACGAGGCGCTGGTGCACGACATCGCCACCATGAAGCGCCTCGGTTTCACCATGCTCCGCAAGCACATCAAGGTGGAGCCACTGCGCTGGTACTACCACTGCGACCGGCTCGGCATCCTGGTCTGGCAGGACATGGTGAACGGCGGCGGCCCGTACCGTCCCGAGGTCGTCACAGCACCCGCCGTGCTCCCGCTGCGCCTCGGCGACCGCAGGCACAAGCGTTTCGGACGTGACGACGCCGGCTCCCGCGCGCGCTTCCGCGAGGAGACGCGGGAGACGATCGAGCACCTGCGCAACGTGGTGAGCATCGCCGTCTGGGTGCCGTTCAACGAGGGCTGGGGCCAGTTCGACGCGGCCGACATCGCCGCCGAGGTCGGGGCGCTCGACCCCACCAGGACGATCGACCACGCCAGCGGATGGCACGACCAGGGCGCCGGCGATCTGCGCAGCCTGCACGTGTACTTCCGGAGGTTCCGGGTTCCCCGCCAGGGCACCCGCCGCAAGGACCCGCGCGTCCTCGTCCTCTCCGAATACGGCGGATACAACCTGCGGATCGACGGCCACGCGTTCAACGACAAGGACTTCGGCTACAGGCGCTACGACTCCGCCGCCCGCCTCGGCGCCGCGTTCGCGCGGCTGCACGCGGGGCAGATCGTCCCGGCGATCCCGCGCGGCCTCAGCGCGACCGTCTACACCCAGCTGTCCGACGTGGAGGACGAGCTGAACGGCCTCCTCACCTACGACCGCGAGGTCTGCAAGCTGCCCGAGGACCTGGTCCGCGCGGTGAACGCGCGCCTCACCAGCGCTGCCGGGCCTCCTCCGCCCACCCGGTGAGCCCGTCGACGTCGATCCAGGCGCCGTCGTCGGCCTGGACGCGCCCGCTGAAGTGCCCGAAGCACTGGTGGGTCTCGGTGCCGATGACGCCCAGTTCGGTGCGCGACACCTTCTCGTGGAAGGGACGGAACTCGACCTCGACCCGTTTCCCGCCGATCGTCCAGGGACGCAGCCAGTCGGACGTGTCGTAAGCCCAGGACAGCTCCTCGCCGATCTTGTGCAGACGCCCGTCCACGAAGATCGCGTTCTCGGTCATGCCGGTGCCGTCCGTCCACTTGCCGCCGAACTGCAGCGCCAGGCCCGGCCCGCTCGCCGCCGCCCAGTTCCACGTCATCCGGTAGGGCCACTTGCCGCGCCCGTGGTCGAGGACGGCGAAGGCCCCGTCCCCGATCTCGTGCTCCCCCGAAGGCAGCGTCAGCCGCCCGGCCACCGGACGCCCGACGTCCTTGACCGTGTACTGGAACCGCCGAGGCCCCCACGGGATCACCACGCCGAGCGACTCGTGCCCCTCCGGCAGCGGAATCTCCACATCGAGGTCGACCAGACCGGGCGCCAGGGCCCGCACCCGCGACCCCGACGGGCTCTGCCGGACGCCGACCGCCACTCCCCCGCCCCGCACGGACGCCTCACCCGCACCGCTGCGGTCGGGGAACACGGCGCCGCGCGCGAACGGCACCACGGCGTCCTTCGCGAACTCCTCGCCGGTCTCGCGGTCGAGCACCCACACGCCGTGCACCCCGGCGTAGTCGATCGACGAGGCCACCAGCCCGACGATGTGGCGGGGCGTGACGATGCCCCAGTACTCCCACCGCTTCACCCGGCCCCACCCGCGCAGGTTGGCACGGTGCAGCGGCGTCCGCGTCCAGCCGACCGCGTCCGGGTCGAGGCGCCCGTCCGGCAGGCACAGCTCGACGGGCTCGGTGATCTCACGCTCATGCGTCAGCTGGGTCGGCATGGCCAAAGACTATTGGGGCGGCCGTGACGGCATGCCTGCACGCCCCCTTGCCGCGCCGCTCCGCGGCGGCCGTGGCGCCGCTCCCTCTGCAACGGTTCAGGGGCAGGACACGCGGCGTTTAAATAAGTCCATACCTCGGCCAGAGTTTCTCTGGTGCCGTACCTGTCGATCTCTCCATGGTGATCATTGAACCGCCCTGGAGCGCCGCGGAGCACGATCGCGCGCTGGACCGGCTCGCGGCGCGGGAGAACTTTCCGGTGGCGGCGCGGCTGCTGCCCGCCCGGCACCGCGCCGATCTGCGGGCCGTCTACGGCTTCGCGCGGCTCGTCGACGACATCGGCGACGAGGCGCCGCCGGAGCAGCGGTCCAAGCTGCTCGGACTCGTGGACGACGACCTGGACCGGGTGTTCGCCGGCCGGACGCCGAACCTGCCGCAGCTGAGGCGGCTGGCGGGGACGGTGCACGCGCACCGCGTCCCCGCGGAGCCGTTCCGCGATCTCGTCCGGGCCAACCGGCGGGACCAGGTCGTCCACCGCTACGAGACGTTCGATGAGCTGAGGGGCTACTGCGCGCTGTCCGCCGCGCCGGTGGGACGCATCGTCCTGCACCTGTTCCGCGCGCACCGGCCCGCCCTGGTGGCGGCGTCCGATGACGTGTGCACGGCGCTGCAGGTCATCGAGCACTGCCAGGACGCCGGGCAGGACTACCGGGCCGGGCGCATCTACCTGCCCGGCGAGGACCTGCGGCGGTTCGGCTGCGCCGAGGAGGACCTCGGCCGCGCGGTGACGCCGACGCGGCTGCGCGGCGTGCTGGCGCTGGAGGCCGGCCGCGCCGCCGAGCTGCTGGACCGGGGCACGCCGCCGCTCATGGCCGGGCTGACCGGATGGGCGCGGATCGCGGTCGCCGGCTACGTGGCGGGCGGGCGCGCCGCGCTGTCGGCGCTGGCGCGCGGGCACTACGACGTCCTCGCGCGCCGGTTGCGCCCGCGGCGCGCGGCGGTGCCCGTCCGATGGGTGCGCGTTCTTGAAGGGGGACGGCGATGACGGTGGTGCCCAGAGCGCGCGCGAGCGCGCACGCACCGCACGGTCGAGGGAGGACGGCGATGACGGTGTCGCCCGGGGGGCGCGCGCGAGCGCGCACGCACCGCACGGTCGAAGGGGGGCGGCGATGACGGCGCTGGAGGCGTGCGAGCGGTCCGAGCGGGTGGTCGAGGCGTACCGGCACTGCGAGCGGGTCGTCCGCGAGGAGGCCCGCAACTTCTCCTACGGGATCCGGCTGATGCCGGCGCCGAAGCGGCGGGCGATGAGCGCGATCTACGCGTTCGCGCGCGGCATCGACGACATCGGGGACGGCCCCGAGCCGGCGTGCGTGCGGCTCGACCTGCTCGACCGGACGCGGCAGCGGCTGCTGACCGTCCAGGACGTGCTGCGGCGCCGCGCCGACGTCCGGGCGCTGGAGGGGCATCCGGTGCTGACCGCGCTGGCGGACGCGGCGGGCCGCTACCCGATCCCGCTGGAGGCGTTCGACGAGCTGATCGACGGCTGCGAGAACGACGTGCGGGGCGCCGACTACGACACCTTCGACGACCTGCTGCGCTACTGCCAGCGGGTCGCGGGGACGGTCGGGCGGCTGTCACTCGGGGTGTTCGGGTCGGACGGCCGGCAGCGCGCGGAGGGCCTCGCCGACTCGCTCGGCGTCGCGCTGCAGCTCACCAACATCCTGCGCGACCTGCGCGAGGACCGGCTGGCCGGCCGCACCTACATCCCCCGCGAGGACCTGGACCGGTTCGGCTGCACGCTGGAGCTGGACGAGTCGGGCACGTTCATCGACCCGCCGTGGCGGCTGAACAAGCTGGTCGGCTTCCAGGCGGAGCGGGCCCGCGCCTGGTACGCCGAGGGGCTGCGGCTGCTGCCGCTGCTGGACCGCCGCAGCGCCGCCTGCACGGCGGCGATGGCGGGCATCTACCGGCGGCTGCTCGACACGATCGCCGCGCAGCCGTCGATCGCGCTGCACAGCCGGGCCTCGCTGCCCACATGGCAGAAGGCCGTGGTGGCCGCGCGTGCGCTGTCGGGGGTGGAGCGGTGAGCGTCGTCATCGTCGGCGGCGGGCTCGCCGGCATCAGCGCCGCCATCGCGCTCCAGGAGTCGGGCGTGCCGGTGACGCTCGTGGAGTCCCGGCCGTGGCTGGGCGGCGCGACGCACTCGTTCGTCCGGGGCGAGCTGAGCGTCGACAACGGGCAGCACGTGTTCCTGCGGTGCTGCTCGGCGTACCAGGGGCTGCTGCGCAGGCTCCGCGCCGACCACCTGGTGGAGGTGCAGGACCGGTTCGACGTCACCGTCCTGCGGCCGGGCGCGGCGGCGGCGCGGCTGCGGCGGGCGCGGCTGCCGAGCCCGCTGCACCTGCTGCCCGCGCTGGCCCGCTACGCGCCGCTGGCGCCCGGCGACCGGCTCCGCGCCATGCGCGCCGCGGCCGGGCTGGGCCGCCTCGACCCCGCCGACCCCGTCCTCGACACCCTGTCGGCGGGGACGTGGCTGGCCGAGCGAGGGCAGCGGGCGTGGGCGCGGCAGGCGCTGTGGGGGCTGTTCATCACGGCCGCGCTCAACGCCGAGGTGGACGACGCGGCGATGGGCCTGTCGGCGATGGTGTGCCGGCGGGCGCTGCTGGGCCGCGCCGACGCCGCCGACATCGGGATCCCGCTCGTCCCGCTGGAGGAGCTGCACGGCGGCCCGGCGCTGCGCCGCATCGCCGAGATGGGCGGGACCGTCCGGCTGAAGTCGAAGGTCGAGGCCGTCACCACCGACCCGAAGGTGGTGGTGGACGGCGAGCCGATGGCCGCCGACGCGGTGATCATGGCGGTGCCGCACGAGGCGGCGGCGCGGCTGCTGCCCGCGCAGGCGCTGCCGGAGCCGCTGCGCTGGCCCGAGCTGGACGCGAGCCCCATCGTGAACGTGCACGTCGTCTACGACCGCAAGGTCATGGATGCCCCGTTCGCCGCCGCGGTCGCCTCGCCCGTCCAGTGGGTGTTCGACCGGACGGCGGTGAGCGGGCTGCGCCGCGGCCAGTACCTGGCGGTGTCGCTGTCGGCCGCCGACCGGTGGATCGACATGCCGACCGCCGAGCTGCGCGCCCGGTTCGTCCCGGAGCTGCGGCGGCTGCTGCCGGCCGCGCGGGGCGCCGCCGTCCGGGAGCTGTTCGTGACGCGGGAGCGGCGGGCGACGTTCCGGCAGCGTCCCGGCAGCGCCGCGGCCCGGCCGAGCGCGGCGACGCGGGCACCCGGGCTGTTCCTCGCCGGCGCGTGGACCGACACGGGCTGGCCCGACACGATGGAGGGCGCCGTGCGCAGCGGCCTCACCGCCGCACGCCTGGTCCGCCGCCACCTGGAGGGGGCGAGGGAGCGGTGACGCGCCCACCCGCCGGCGCAAGGACCGATCCGCCGCCGCCTGAAGGGGGCGGGGGCCGGTGACTTCTGCGTCTTCCTTCGGCTCCCGACCGATCCATCACCACTTGGAGGGGGTGAGGGGCCGGTGACTGCCGTTCCGGTCTCGATGACCGATGTCCGGGAGCTGGTCGACGGGGCGCTGCGCGCCGCCGTCGGCCGGCTCGATCCGCGCACCTACCGTGTCGCGGCCTACCACCTCGGCTGGACGGACGAGGAGGGCCGTCCGCGCAAGGCGCCCGTGGGGAAGGCGCTCCGTCCGGCGCTCGCCCTGCTCTCGGCGCGCGCCGCCGTGGCGCCGCCCGAGAGCGCACTGCCGGGAGCGGTCGCGGTCGAGCTGACGCACGCGTTCTCGCTCCTGCACGACGACATCATGGACGGCGACCGCACCCGCAGGCACCGTCCCGCCGCATGGACGGTGTTCGGCGAGCCGTCGGCAATCCTGGCCGGTGACGCGCTCCTCGCCCTCGCCGGCGAGGTCCTGCTGGAGGCGCCCGGCCAGGGCTCGGCGAAGGCGGCGCGCGCGCTGTCCACCGCCACGCGCCGCCTCATCGCCGGCCAGTCGCTCGACATGGACTTCGAGACGCGGCGGCAGATCAGCGTGGACGAGTGCGTGGCGATGGCGTCCGACAAGACCGCCGCGCTGCTGGCCTGCTCGTGCTCGATCGGGGCCGTCCTGGACGGGGCGCCGGAGTCGCTGTCGGACGCGCTCGAAGCGTTCGGCACGGAACTCGGCGTCGCGTTCCAGCTGGTGGACGACCTGCTCGGCATCTGGGGCGACCCCGCGACCACCGGCAAGCCGGCCATGTCGGACCTGCGGTCCCGCAAGATGTCGCTGCCGGTCGTGGCCGCGCTGAACTCCGGTACGCCGGAGGCGGCGAAGCTCGCCGAGCAGTACGCGCGGCCGGAGCCGTCCGAGGACGACCTGGCCGAGACCGCCGCGCTCGTGGAGGCCGCGGGCGGGCGCGCCTGGGCGGAGCTCGAGGCGGAGAGCCGCATCCAGCGCGCCGCCGAGGCGCTGCTGTCCGCCCGCCTGCCGGACTCCGTCCGCGCCGAGTTCCTCCGCATCGCCGACTTCGTCACCCGCCGGGACCACTGAGAGATCCGGAACTGCCGATGACAACGCTGGAAACACCGGAAACACCCGAGGCCGCCGCGCCGCGGACCGCCGCCGAGGCGCTGGAGGCCGCCCGCGACCACCTGCTGCTGCTCCAGTCCCCGCAGGGCTGGTGGAAGGGCGAGCTGCAGACCAACGTCACGATGGACGCCGAGGACCTGCTGCTGCGCGAGTTCCTCGGCATCCGGACGGACGAGGACACGGCCGAGGCGGCCCGCTGGATCCGGTCGCAGCAGGCGCCCGACGGGACGTGGGCGAACTTCCACGACGGCCCGCCGGACCTGTCCACGACCGTCGAGGCGTACGCGGCGCTGCGGCTCGCCGGCGACCTGCCGGACGCCGGGCACATGATCCGCGCCGCCGCCTACATCCGCGGCGAGGGCGGTGTCCCGGCGACCCGCGTGTTCACCCGCTTCTGGCTGGCGATGTTCGGCCGCTGGTCGTGGGACGAGCTGCCGGTCGTCCCGCCGGAGATGCTGTTCCTGCCGCGCTGGTTCCCGCTGAACGTCTACGACTTCGCGTGCTGGGCGCGGCAGACGATCGTCCCGCTGGCGGTGGTGGGGGCGCTGCGTCCCGTCCGGCCGCTGCCGTTCGGGCTGGACGAGCTCGTCCCCGACTACGACGTCCCGCGGCCGGGGAAGCGGAGGCCGACCGGCTGGGGCGCGGCCTTCGGGGCGCTCGACAAGGCCCTGCACGTGCACCAGCGGCACGCGGCCCGGCGGCGCCCGCTGAAGGGGGTGCGGGACGCGGCGCTGCGCCGCGCCGGCGAGTGGATCGTCGCACGGCAGGAGCGGGACGGGTCGTGGGGCGGCATCCAGCCGCCGTGGGTGTACTCGCTGCTGGCGCTGCACCTGCTCGGCTACGGCCTCGACCACCCGGTCATCCGGCGCGGCCTGGACGGGCTCGAGCGGTTCACGATCCGGGACGAGCGGGGGCGGCGGCTCGAAGCGTGCCAGTCCCCCGTCTGGGACACCGCCCTCGCGATGAACGCGCTCGCCGACGCGGGCCTGAACGCCGGGCATCCGGCGCTGGAGCGGGCCGCGGAATGGGTGATCGGCGAGGAGGTGCGGGGACCCGGCGACTGGTCGGTGCGGCGCCCCGGCCTGCCGCCCGGCGGATGGTCGTTCGAGTTCGACAACGACGTCTACCCCGACGTCGACGACACCGCCGAGGTCGTGATCGCGCTCGACCGCGTCCGGCACCCGAAGGCGGAACCGGCGATCGAGCGGGGCGTCCGCTGGATGGCCGGGATGGTGTCGGCGGACGGCGGGTTCGGCGCGTTCGACGCCGACAACACCCGCACGCTGTGCCGCAAGCTGCCGTTCTGCGACTTCGGCGAGGTCATCGACCCGCCGTCCGCCGACGTCACCGCGCACGTCGTGGAGGCGCTGGCGCACCGGGGCATGGCCGACTCGCTGCTCGCCAAGCGGGCCGTGGTGTGGCTGCTGAAGGCGCAGGAGCCGGACGGCTCCTGGTTCGGCCGGTGGGGCGCCAACCACGTGTACGGGACGGGCGCCGTCGTCCCTGCGCTGATCGCGGCGGGCGTCCGGCCGGAGAAGCCGGTGATCCGGCACGCGGTCGGCTGGCTGGCGCGCCACCAGCGCGACGACGGCGGCTGGGGCGAGGACCTGCGCTCCTACCGCGACCGGTCCTGGGTCGGGCACGGGACGTCGACCGCGTCGCAGACCGCGTGGGCGCTGCTCGCGCTGCTCGCCGCCGGCGAGCGCGGCCCGGTCGTCGAGCGCGGGATCCGCTGGCTCGTCGAGCACCAGCGCCCGGACGGAACCTGGGACGAGGAGCACTTCACCGGCACCGGGTTCCCCGGCGACTTCTACATCAACTACCACCTGTACCGGCTGGTGTTCCCGCTCTCGGCGCTGGGCCGGTACCTGAAGGGATCCTGACCATGGGGATGCCACTGCGGCAGAGCCTGCGCGTCGGCGGATACGTCCTGCGCAACAAGCTGGCCGGGCGGACGAAGTACCCGCTGATCATGGAGCTGGAGCCGCTGTACGCGTGCAACCTGGCCTGCGCGGGCTGCGGGAAGATCCAGCATCCCGCGGACGTGCTGAAGCAGCGGATGCCGGTCGAGCAGGCGATCGCGGCGGTCCGCGAGTGCGGGGCGCCGATGGTGTCGATCGCGGGCGGGGAACCGCTCATGCACCCGCAGATCGGCGAACTGGTCGAGCGGCTGGTCGCGATGAAGCGGTACGTGTTCCTGTGCACGAACGCGGCGCTGATCCCGAAGAAGATCGACCGGTTCGAGCCGTCGCCGTACTTCGCGTGGGCCGTCCACATCGACGGGCTGCGGGAGCGGCACGACGCGTCCGTGTGCAAGGAGGGCGTGTTCGACCAGGCGGTCGAGGCGGTGAAGATGTGCCAGGAGCGCGGGTTCCGGGTCACGACGAACACGACCGTGTTCAACACCGACACGCCGCAGACCGTCATCGACGTCCTCGACTATCTGAACGACGACCTGCGCGTCGACCAGATGATGATCTCGCCGGCGTACGCCTACGAGAAGGCGCCCGACCAGGACCACTTCCTCGGCGTGCAGGAGACCCGGAACCTGTTCGCGAAGGCGTTCGCGGACGGCCGGCGCAAGCGCTGGCGGTTCAACCACTCGCCGCTGTTCCTCGACTTCCTCGAAGGGAAGGTCGACTTCCCGTGCACGGCGTGGGCGATCCCGTCGTACTCGCTGAAGGGCTGGCAGCGGCCCTGCTACCTGATGGACGACGGCTACTGCGACACCTACCGGGAGCTGCTCGACACGACCGACTGGGACGCCTACGGCCGCGGCCGCGACGACCGCTGCGCGAACTGCATGGCGCACTGCGGCTACGAACCCACGGCCGTCTTCGCGACGATGAACTCCCTCAAGGAATCCCTGCGCGCAATGCGCACCGTCTGAGCAGCTCGCACCGCCGGGCTGCTGAAACTCATCGCGGAGGCGCTCGGGCTCGCCGGCGGCGAGCGTCCGAGGGGCCGTTGGCCGGGGGCGTCCTGCGCTGCTGGGCTACTCGGGCTCGTCGCGGAGTTCTTCGATGACGTCGTGGACGGCGTCCATGAAAGCGTCGGCGTCGTCGGCGAGTCCGGGGTCGAGGGAGACGCCGAAGCACAGCTCGCGGTCGACGCCGAGCGCGGCGATCGCGAGCGGTGCGCCGGGCGCGAGCGGGACGATCGGGTAGACGGCGGTGAGCGGCGCGCCGGCGAGGCGCAGCGGCTTGTCCGGCCCCGGCAGGCTCGACACGGTGCCCTGCAGGAAGCGGCCGCTGTAGGACATGCGGGCGAAACGGGCGTGCAGCGGGCCGGGCATGACGCGTCCCGCCTGCCACATCACGAACCAGGCGGCCTGCGCGCGGGTACCGGACCGCAGCACGCGGCTGCGCTCGGCGATCAGCGCGAGGCGGTCGGGCTCGGCCATCTTGCCGACGGGCAGGTCCACCATGACGGCGGTGGTGTGGTTGCCGACCATCGCGCTGCCGGGCGGCCGCATCATGAGCGGCACGGCGACGCGGCAGGTGTCGGGCCGTCCGTCATCCTCGCTGACGACGCGGTTCAGCGCGCCCGCGACCGCGCACAGCACGACGTCGGTGACCCTGGCGTCGTAGCGGCGCCCCACGTCCCGGACCGTCGCGAGCGGCAACTGCATCGAGCTGAACCGGCGCTCGGACGTCCCGCCGGCGGGCAGCCGCTCCGGCTTCGTGACGGCGGTGGCGAGCTGGCCGAGGCCGACCACGGTCGCGAGCGCCTTCTGGAACGGCTTGTGCGGGAACCGGGCGCCGAGGTTGTCGGGCGGCGGCTCCATCAGGTACATGGCCTGCGCGACGATCCCGACGCCGTCCGCGACGACGTGGTGCATCAGGTAGACGACGGCGGTGCGGCCGGGCTCGGCGCCCTTCATGACGACCATCCGCCACGGCGGCCGGTCGAGCGGCAGCCGCTCCGACTGGATCTCGGCGACGGCGGCGCGCAGCCCGGCCATCCCGTCGACGTGCCGCTCGGCGACGTGCCATGCCCAGTCGACCGGGTCGTGGTCGCGCCAGACGGGGCGGCGCCAGCGGCCGCGGCGGACGAGCCGCTGCCGGAAGCGGGGCAGTCCGGGGAGCCGCTCGCGGATGACGCGGACGAGGTCTTCGCGTCCGACCTCGCCTTGCGAGGTGTCGAGCATGATGACGCCGCCGGCCTGCTGCGGCGCCGCGGGCGTCTCCACGGAGAGGAAGAAGGCGTCGGGTCCCTGGACGCGGCCGACGGACGGATGGGCGATGCGCTCGGCGATGTACACAGAGACCACCACAAAGGGTACGGCGGCCACCGCGTCCACGAGGAAGTGGTTCGCGGTCGCCAGGATGACGTAGAGGGTAAGAAGGATGTGCCCGACGTTCAACCACTGCACCCACCGCTTCGCCTTCACGCGGGCGAGCTCGACGCCGACCCACAGCGTCCAGGCCATGTGCAGGGAGGGGACGGCGGCGTACCGGTCGGCGTGCTCGACCATCGGCGAGCCCCACGACCCCCATGTGCGGCCCTCGAGGACGGTGTCGACGAAGCCGAGGCCGGGTATCAGCCGCGGCGGCATGACGGGGAAGAGGGCGAAGCAGGCGAGGCCGGCCAGGTTGAGCATGACGAACGCGTTGCGGGCCGTCCGGTACCGCTCGGGATGGCGGAGGAATAACCAGGTCAGCAGGACCAGCGCGCTCGCGATGTAGGTGATCGCGTACTCGTAGTTGGCGAGGACGCGGAGGGCCGGCTGGTCCGCCAGCCATCCGTTGAGGGCCGGCTCGATGTCGATGTGCAGGGCCTGCTCGAACCGGTACAGCATCTCCCCGTGGCCGCGGGCCGCCGCCTGCCTGGACTGCTCCGGCAGCATCGTGACCAGGGAGTACACCGCGAAGAGCGCCAGGCCGAGCAGCAGCTCGCTCCCGGCGCGGGGCCTGCGGCCGGTGGCGTCCGGTGTGCGGACGGCCTCTCGCGCGGTCAGCGCCTCATGTGTGCCCATCGTCCCCCTCGCACCAGAGAGGTACCCAAGATTCGCCAAAGCAGGTATCGGAGATCATGCCCGGTTCGCTCACAGCGAAGCCTGCCCAGATCGGCGGAATCTCCCGGAACCTTCTGGCTCATCCGTACGTCTTCGATATATCGTTGTCGTATCGCGAGGGATCATAGAGAGATCTCAGAAGGTGGTGCAGAACATGGGACACATGCACGGGCACGGCCCCTGGGGCCGCGGCGACTTCCCGAACCTCGGCGCGCTGTTCGGCGGCGGTGCCCCGTTCGGCGGCGGGCCCGGCGGATTCGGCCACGGGCCCGGCCCGCGCCCCCCGTGGGCGCGCGGGCGCGGCGGTCCGTGGGGACGCGGCCCCGGCGGCGGCAGGGCGCGCAAGGGGAACGTCCGCGCGGCGATCCTGGTGCTGCTGGCCGAGGAGCCGCGCAACGGGTACCAGATCATCCAGGAGATCAACGAGCGCAGCGGCGGGGCGTGGAAGCCGAGCCCCGGCGCCGTCTACCCGGCCCTCCAGCAGCTCGCCGACGAGGGCCTGATCGCCGGGGACGAGTCCGGCGGGCGCCGCACCCACCACCTCACCGACGAGGGCCGCGGCTATGTCGAGGAGAACGCCGACCGGCTCGCCGAGCCGTGGGCGGAGATGACGCCCGAGTTCGGCGAGGGCGTCCCCGAACTGTTCAAGCAGGCCGCGCAGACGGGGGCCGCGGTGATGCAGATCGTCCACTCCGGCTCGCCCGGCCAGGTCGCGCAGGCGAAGGACGTCCTGGCGGAGACCCGGCGCAGCCTGTACCGCATCCTGGCCGACGACCTGGAAGACCCGGGGCCGACGGCCGCCGACGACGAGGAGTAGAGATGGCACGCCAAGACGAGATCCGCATCGGCGACGCCGAGCGCGACGCCGTCATGGTCGCCCTGCACGACCACTTCGCCGAGGGACGCCTGGACCGCGGCGAACTGGACGAGCGGCTCGACGCCGTCCTGTCCGCCAAGACGTGCGGCGACCTTCGCACCCTGGTCAAGGACCTGCCGTCCCCGACCGGCCTGCCCGAACCAGAGAAGACGCCGGCCTACGGCGCACCCCTCGTGTTCGGCGGCCAAGGGCACCCCGCGTGGCAACACCACCGCCACATGGCCCGCCACCACCGCGGCCCCCGCTTCCCGGCCTTCCCACTCCTCCTGGCGGTGTTCCTGGTACTGACCTTCACGATCGGCCCGGGCACGGGCTTCCTGGCCGTCCTGCAAATAGCCCTGGTCATCTGGATGATCCGAGCAATAGCCCGCCCCCTCCGAACC
>NZ_SMJW01000144.1 GCF_004348335.1 Actinomadura bangladeshensis
CGGCGGGCGCCGGCTCGGGGGCGGGGGCCATGCCGCAGACGTCGCAGAACCCGTCCGCGTCGATGGCGCCCGTGCAGCCGGGCTGGGTGCATCGGTTCATCGCCGCGTCCCCGTCTCGCTCTCGCTCGCCCTGATCGCCCGCTGGAACTCCGCGAGGACCGCGGTGGCCCGGCGCAGGTCGCAGGGCGCCGTCCACAGCATCTCGCGGGCCTCGCCGTACAGCGCGGTGAGCCGCTCGTCCTCGACGAGGCCGAGGCGCGCGGCCTTGGCCCGGTAGGCCTCCAGGCGCCCGCGCAGCTCGCCCCGCCGGTCCAGCAGGCCGGCACTGAGACGCAGATCGCCGCGCGCCCGTTCCAGCGCGTCCTCGGCGGCGCGCTCCAACTCGGCGAAGCGGCCCGCCATCTCCACCCAGCGGCCCGCCTCGCGGAGCCGCTCCAGCGCGGCGAGCCGGTCGCGGAGCGCGGTGCCGAGCCCGGTGGCCGGCGCCGGCAGGTTCGGCGAGCGGATCTTGGCGAGCGCGGTCGCGTACGCCTCCCCGGCCCGCCGCTCGGTCTGCTCGGTCTCCTCGATCACCGCCGTGACGCGGGCGAGGAGGTCGGCGTACTCGTCCCGCATCCGGGCGACGCCGGCGAGCTCGTCGCCGAGCGTGGTCAGCACGGCGCGGACGCGGTCGAGCCGGCCGGTGTCCGGACGCCCGTTCCGCACGAACGACAGCGGATCGGTGCGGACCAGCCGCCCCAGCGCGGTCAGCTCCCGCCCGACCCGGTCGAGTTCGGGGTGGCGGGTGCCGTCCAGCGAGTGCGCCAGCCGGGTCGCCGTCCGCCAGCTCTCCTCCGCCTGCTCCAGCGGCGTCAGCAGCGCCGACCAGGCGGTGTCGGCGGCGGCGACCTCCGCCGCGACGAACGTGTAGGCGTCCGACATCATCGCCACCGCCTCGTCCAGCGTGATCCGCCGCTCCTGGGGGCCGAGGAGGGTGCGGTGCTCCAGCGGGACCTCCCCGTCCGGCAGTTCCACCGAGCACCCCGCCAGCAGCCCCGACAGCTCGGTCAGCGCCGCGGCGTCCGGGCGCGGCGAGCGTCCGCGCAGCTCGCACGCCTCTTCCAGGACGCGCTGGTAGGCGTCGAACAGCAGCCACAGCGTCGCCAGCCGCGATTGCGCGTTCTCCCACCGCCGCCACGTCTCGCCGGTGAGCCGGGCGCCCTTGAGCAGGCGCGTTCCGGGCTGGTCCTCGAGGTCGACCAGGGACGTGGAGATGCGTTCGCGCTCGTCCCGCAGCTTTCGCAGGGCATGGTCGACGCCTTCACGACTCATGGGCGCGGCGGCCCCGGCCCCGCTCTGGTCCAACGTCTGCCCCGCGATCGCTTCTCCGGTCCCCCGAGCATGCCCTTTGGCGGCGCCGGTCTGGGAGCACGGACCGGTCCACTATCGGACGTACGCTCTCATACAAGTGTGATCCGTGACACTAACCGAGACAAGGTGCTTTCGCCCACGCCCGCCGCATTCCGCGTGCTCGGCGTGCCCTCCCGGCAGTGGACGCCGGCCGCCGCCCCGTACCCTTTCCACCGGGAACGTCGTTGTGCCGAGTGACGTTACGACAGGTAGTCCGTCTACGAGAGGAGTGGTGAGTCCGCGGTGTCGGACCCCAGTCATAGACCCGGTGCCTCATGGTGAGCGCGGCACTGGGCGTACTCGCAGTGATCCTTCTCACCGCGGCGACCGGGTACTTCGTCGCCCAGGAGTTCGCCTACGTCGCCGCCGACCGCGCGACGCTGGAGCAGGCCGCCGAACGCGGCGACACGTCCGCGAAGAGGGCCCTGAAGGTCATCAGCAGGGTCTCGTTCATGCTGTCGGGCGCGCAGCTCGGAATCACGATGACGACCCTGGTCGTCGGATTCATCGCCAAGCCCGCCCTCGCCGAACTGATCCAGCCGCTGCTGGACGTCGTGGGCCTCCCCGCGGGGGCTACGGGCGCGATCGCCCTGGCGACCGGCTTCGTCCTGGCGACGCTCATCCAGATGCTCCTGGGCGAGCTGTTCCCCAAGAACCTCGCGCTGGCGCGCGCCGAATCGCTCGCGCGCGCCCTGGCCGCGTCCACCCTCGTGTACCTGACCGTCGCCGGGCCGGTGATCCGGCTGTTCGACCGCGCGGCGGAGCGCCTGCTGCGCGCCGTGGGCGTCGAGCCCGTCGAGGAGCTGCACAGCGGCGCGACCCTTGAGGAGCTCGGCGACATCATCGGCAAGTCGCACAGCGCCGGGCACCTGCCCGCCGACCTGTCCGGCCTGCTCGAACGCGCGGTGTCGTTCGGCGACCTGACCGCGGACGAGGTCATGGTGCCGCGCCCGCAGGTCCGGACGCTGCCGTCGACCGCGACCGCCGCCGACCTGATCGCGCTGATCCGGGAGACCGGGCACAGCGCCTACCCCGTCTACGGGACGGAGGTCGACGACGTGATCGGCGTCGCGGGCGTCCGCGAGGTCGCCGACGACGCCCTCGACCCGGCCACCCCGGTCGGCGACATCGCCCGGCCGGCGCTGCTCGTCCCCGGCAGCCAGCCGCTGTACGGGGTCATCGAGCACATGCGCGACTCCCGGCAGGAGTTCGCCTGCGTCGTGGACGAGTACGGCGGCCTCGCCGGCATCCTCACCTTCGAGGACGTCGCCGAGGAGCTCGTCGGGGAGATCACCGACGAGACCGACGGCCTGGAGGACGCGCCGACGTCCGGCCCGGACGGCTCCTGGCTCGTCGACGCCGGCATGCGCATCGACGAGGTCGGCCGCCTCACCGGGCTCGACCTGCCGGAGGGCGACGCCTACGACACGCTCGGCGGGCTCGTCATGGCGGAGCTGCGCCGGCTCCCGTCCGCCGGGGACCGGCTCACCGTGGACCTCGACGCCGGCTCCGTCGAGCTGGAGGTCGTGAGCGTGGTGCGCCGCGTCGCCGAGAAGATCCTGATCAGGACGGCGTCCGTACCGGCGCCCCGCCCGCCGTCCACCGCGCCCGCGCCCTCGACCTCGGTGGAGGTGTCATGAACCCGCTGCCGTCGCTGCTGATCACCGTTCTGCTGCTGATCGGGAACGGGTTCTTCGTCGCGGCCGAGTTCGCGCTGGTCGCGGCCAACCGGTCGCAGCTCGAACGCGCCGCCGCCAAGGGCAGCCGCCCGGCCGTCGCCGCGCTCGCCGGGGTCCGGGAGCTGTCGCTCATGCTCGCGGGCGCCCAGTTCGGCATCACGATGTGCTCACTGGGCCTCGCGATCGTCACCGAGCCCGCGTTCGAGCACTTCCTGGAACCGCCGCTGCACGCGCTCGGCGTCCCCGAGGCGGGCGTGAAGGCCATCGCGCTCGGCACCGCGCTCGCCGTCGTCACGTTCCTGCACATGGTCATCGGGGAGATGGCGCCGAAGTCGTGGGCGATCACGCACCCGGAGCGGTCCGCGCTGATCCTGGCGCTGCCGTTCCGCGCGTTCGCGAAGGTGTCCCGGCCGATCCTGTCGGCGCTGAACGCGACGACGAACGCGCTGCTGCGGCTCTTCCGCGTCACGCCGAAGGACGAGCTGGACAGCCACACCGACCCGGCTCGGCTCAGCCACCTGGTCGGCGAGTCGCGCCGCCTCGGCCTCATCGGGCGGCACGACCACGAGCTGCTCCGCCGCGCCATCTCGGCGCGGGTGGCGACCGTCGGGCACCTCATCGTGCCCGCCACGTCCGTCACCACGATCGGCGCGGACGCGACCGCCGCGCAGATCCGCCGGACGGCCACGGCCAGCGGGCACAACCGGCTGCTCGTCCAGGCCGGGGACGGCGCGATGACGGGGATCGTGCACGTCCGCGCCGCCATCACCGAGCCCAACGGGGACCGGCGCGCGGACGAGCTGGCGCACCCGGCGCCCGTCCTGACGGCGGAGACGACCGTCCTGGACGCGGTCAGCCGCATGCGCCGGGACCACGCCCAGCTCGCCGTGGTGAACGACGAGCGGGGCGAGTTCGCGGGCATCGTCACCCTGGACGACCTCCTGGCGGAGCTACTGGCGACGAACCCGCACTGACGAAGAGCCCGCACCGACGAGCAGACCGCACCGGCATAGGCCGCGTACCTGCGACGACAGCGCAGTTATCGAGATGCTGCAACGGGATTCGTGGTTCATCGTGGACACATGAGCGCACACGGGCACGGCCACGGACACGGGCACCGGCACGGCCGGATCGGGCGCCTCGGGCACATCCTGCGGCCGCACTCCCACGAGGCGGCCGACAAGGTGGACTCGGCACTGGAGGCGAGCGCCCAGGGCATGCGCGCCCTGTGGATCTCGCTGGCGGGCCTGGGCGCGACCACCGTCCTTCAGGCGGCGGTGGTCGCGTTCACCGGTTCGGTGGCGCTGCTGGGCGACACTCTCCACAACGCCGCGGACGCGCTCACGGCCGTCCCGCTGGGGATCGCGTTCGTGCTGGGCAGGCGTCCGCCCACCCGCCGCTACACCTACGGCTACGGGCGCGCCGAGGACCTGGCGGGCGTCTTCATCGTCGTGGCCATCGCCGCCTCCTGCATCGTCGCGGGATACGCAGCCGTCGAGCGCCTCACCCATCCACAGCCTGTGGAACATCTGCCGGCCGTGGCCGGGGCCGCCCTGGTCGGCTTCCTGGGCAACGAACTGGTGGCCCGCTACCGGATCCGTGTGGGCCGCCGCATAGGGTCGGCGGCCCTCGTCGCCGACGGTCTCCATGCGCGCACGGACGGATTCGCGTCCCTGGCGGTTCTCCTGGGCGCGGGCGGCATCGCCCTGGGCGCCCCGTGGGCCGACCCGGTGGTGGGCCTGCTCATCACGGCCGCGATCTCGGTCGTGCTCTGGCAAACGGCCCGCGAGGTCTGGCGCCGCCTCATGGACGCCGTGGACCCGGCCCTGGTCGACCGCGCCGAAACGGCCCTCGCCTCAACACCGGGCGTGCTCGCCGTGGGCGACGTCCGCCTCCGCTGGATCGGCCACAACCTGCGCGCCGAATGCGACGTCATCGTGGACCCCGGCTGCACCCTCGTCCGCGCCCACCAAGTGGCCGTGGACGCCGAGCACAGCCTCCTGCACGCGCTGCCGCGCCTCACCGGCGCCCTCGTCCACCCCGACCCCGAGGCCCGCGACGGTGAAGATCATCACGCCGTCCTCGCGGGCCACCGCTGATCCCCGACCTGTGAGACGTTAGTCCCGGGCAGAAGGGGAAATTACGCCCCGGACGGTCGATCTGGGACGGGATGACGTCGTGAAGCAGCCGGCAGACACCAACGAGCCTGACGAGCAGCACCCTGAGGGACCCCCACCCGCCGAGGACGAAGTGGATCTTCGAGCCGGGCTGGAGACCGTCCCCATCGACGCCGGGGAGCCCACCCCGGCACTGGGGACGGACGAGGTCGGCTGGGGCGGACGCGAACTGGTCGAGAGCGTCTACGCGCCGCTGAGCGAGTTCTACGAACGGCTCGACGCGCAGCTCAGAGAGGTTCCCGAGGACGTCCCGCCGGTCGGCTGGGCACCGCACATCGCGGCCCTGCGAGCCGTGCGCGCCGGACAGGTCGCGGGCGACTGGGAGACGCTGGCCCGCTTCCTGGTGGCCCCCGGCACCCTGGACGAAACGGACACCCTGCGCCTGGTCCACGTCGAGGAGGGCGGCGAGGCCGACGCCGTCCGAAAGGCGATCAAGGAACTCACGGCGTCGGACGCACGGGCCCTCCTCGTCGCCCCCACCCCGGAGCAGGCCACCGACCTGCTGCGGACCATGGAGAGCGACTCCGAGATCTTCTCCCTGCTGATCGAGACACGCCCCGAAACAGCGGAATCCCGCTCGGTGCGGACCCAAGCCCTCCCGCCGATCGAAGAAGAGCCGCCCGCAGCGGAGGAAGCACCCGAACCACCGCCGGTGAGGGAGCCCGGCACCCACGGAACCGTAGAGTTCAAGCCCCTGACAGGCCCCGAGCCGGATGAGAGCGAGAGCGCCTCCACCGTCACACGAGCGGAACCGCTGCCTTCGCTACCGGACGAGCTACACGAAGCTGACAGCGCGGCCCCCCTCCCTGAAGACGAACCCCCCGCCACGTCACCCGAGCCCAGCGAGAGCGCATCCACCGTCACGCGGGTCGAACCGCTGCCGTCACTACCGGACGAGCTGGATGAGGACGACAGCGCGGTCACTCTGCCCGAGGGTGAGTCAGTGCTTGCTGCACCGGTCGAGGACGAGGCCGTCCCTTCGGCGCCGGAGGGGCGGGTGCGGGCGGCGGCGCTGCGGCCTGTCGGGGAGGCGTGGCGGCAGGCGTGGGAGACGGAGGTGCGGCTGCTGCGGCGCGGGCTGATGTGGCTGGAGCAGTGGCCGCGGGACGCGGCGGCGCTGCAGGCCGTCCAGGCGGAGAACCTGCGGCGCGCCGAGCAGCTGGAGGCCGAGCAGACGGCGCTGCGGAACGGCATCGAGGAGGCGCGGAGCACGGCGGCCGCGGCCGAGCAGGCGGCCGGTGAGGCGGAGGCCGAGGCGGAGCGGCTCGCCGCCGTCCAAGCCGAGACCGAGGCCGAGCTGGTGGAGCCGCGTGCGGAGGCCGACCGGCTGCAGGCGGAGGCGGACCAGGCGTCCGACGAGGCGACCGCCATGACCCGGACGGCCGACGCGTCCTACGCGCGCTGCGCGCAGTTGGACGAGCGGGCGAAGACGGCGCAGGCGGAGCTGCAGGGCGCGCGGGAGGCGGAGGCGTCCCTGAGCGACGAGCTGGCGCGGGCGCGCGAGGCGCTGCCCGCCGCGGCTGAGGAGGCGCACCGGCTGACGGCGGCGGACGCCGACGCCGCCGCCGAGGGGCATGCCGCCTACTACCGGCTGGTGTCGGCGGAGTCGGCGCTGTCGGCGGTCCGCCGGAAGATGACGCTGGGGCAGCGGCTGCACGTGGCGTCGCCGCCGGCGGAGCTGAGCGGCCTGCGCGCCGAGGTCAAGGCCCGGACGCGGGAGGCCGACGAGGCCGCCACGCGGGCGCGCGAGGCCAAGGACGCCGCCGAGTACGCCGAGCGGGTGCGCCGGGGGCTCGCGTCGTTCGTGTCCGAGGGCGGGGCGCGGCTGGAGCAGGCGAAGGAGGCCCAGGAGCGGCTCGGCACCGAGCTGACCTGGCTGGCGACCGAGCGGGAGAAGGCCGCGGCCGAGCACCGGGAGCACGCCCGGCGCGCCACGGAGGCCGTGGAGAAGGCGACGGAGGCGGGGCTGCTGGCGCGCACGGCGCACCAGGCCGCCAAGGAGATCGAGGACCGGCTGACCGCCGCCCGGACGTCCCGCGAGAGCGCGCTCGCGGCGGCGGCCCGCGCCCGCGCGGACGCCGGGAACGCGGCGGCGAAGGCGGACAAGATGGCGGCCGCGCTGGAGCGCCGCACGGCGGAGGCGGCCGAGGAGACGGCGGTCCGGGAGAGCGACCTGGAGACGGTCGCGCAGGCCGAGGCCCGGACGCGGGAGAACGTCGCGGAGATCTGCGGCGCCGACCCCGCCGAGGACCCGGAGGCGGTCTCCGCGCACCAGCGCCGCGCGATGGCCCGGATCGAGCAGCTCACCGGCTATCTGGCGGGCGGCCGGACGGTGGAGAGCGAGGTCCTGCTGCGCACCGCCGACGTCGTCGTGGGAACGCCGCTCGGCGCCGCCCTCACCGCCCCCGACCAGGAGTTCGACGCGCTGATCATCGCGGACGCGGGGGCGCTGACGGACGCCGAGTTCCTCCTCGGTGCCGTCCGGACGCACCGCTGGATACTGATCGGCGCGCCCGGATCGCGTCCGCAGCGGTACCGCGAGTACGCCGGTGGGCCGCCGGACCGGCTGGAGCGCGGCCCCTTCGAACGCGCGGCCCTCACCGGCTCTAGCGGCTAGTCGTCATCGTCGTCGTCCGGGAGGAGGAGGTGCAGGAGCCAGCCGACGATGCCGACGACGATCGCGCCCCAGAACGCGGGCCAGAAGCCGTCGACGTGGAAGGGCAGTTCGAGGCGCTGCGCGACCTCGCTCGTCAGCAGGAGCAGCAGCGCGTTCACGACGAGGCCGATCAGCCCCAGCGTGAGGACGTAGAACGCGCAGCCGAGGGTCTTGATGATCGGCTTGAGGACGGCGTTGACCAGGCCGAAGATGACGGCGACCGCGACCAGCGTGAGGACGCGCCGGCCGGTCGTCTGATCGCCGAGCGCGATGCCGTCGATCACGACCGTGGCGACCCACAGGGCGACCGCGGTGATGCCCACCTTGAGAAGAATCCGCACACCACGATCATGTCGGGTGCGCGGTGCGTCCCGCATCCCTCTAGGTGACGATCTGGGCGGATCGTCCGGTCACCGCCGCGGACTACTCGTTGCGCTCGAAGAAGGGGGACGCGGCGGGGATGCGGGACCGGGGGGCGACGCGGACGCCCTGCACCGAGGTGGCCGCGGGCTCGGGCTGCGCGCCCCGCCGCGGAGCGTTCTGCCGGACGCGGGCGAGTTCGCGCTCCAGGCGGCGCTTCTCCATCTCCAGCGTGGTGAGCGACTCCTCGTGCTCCTCGCGGAGGTCGCGGAGGTCGCGGCGGTTGCGGATGCGGCGGGCGGCGCCCGAGACGGTGAGCGTCATGCCGAGGACGAACACGACGGCCACGCCCGCGCCGGCCAGGAACACCTGCCATTCGTTGTTCAGGCCCGGCACGGTCTGGCCGAAGAGGACGAGGTGCGCGGCGTCGGTGTTGTCGAGGACGACGCCGGCACCGACGGCGATGGCGGCCGCGACCAGGAGAAAACCGAGGAACACCATGGGCGGATCTCCTCTGCAGTGACTCCGGAGGGGGTACGGAGGTGCACCACGATGCCAGACCGAAACTGGATCATGTCGGATTCGCGGCATAAATCCGGTACAGCCGGCCCGTCCGGGAGGCGGTTCTGCCCCGGTGGCAGGGGGTAGTGGACCGGAAATCGCGCCGAGATCACTGGAGGTCCCATGTCCGTGCAGGCCATCGTGTTCGACCTGGACGGGGTGCTGATCGACTCGGAGCCGGTGTGGGAGGAGGTGCGCCGCGCCTACGTCGCCGACCACGGCGGGCGCTGGCTGCCCGACACCCAGGACCGGCTGATGGGCATGAGCACCGAGGAGTGGGCCGCCTACATCGCCACCGATCTCGTCGACGGCGTCACCGCGGAGGACGTCGCCTACGAGGTGATCGACCAGATGTCGCAGCGGTACGCGAACGGGCTGCCGCTGCTGCCGGGCGCCGAGGAGGCCGTCCGCCGGATGGCCGGGTACCGTCCGCTGGGCCTGGCCAGCTCGTCGCCGCGCGCCCTGATCGACCTGGTGCTCGGCGAACTCGGGGTCGAGGGCCTGTTCCGCACGACCGTGTCCACCGAGGAGGTCGAGTACGGCAAGCCGGCACCGGACGGGTATCTCACGGTCGCCGCGCAGATGGAGGTCCCGGCCGGCGACTGCGTCGCCATCGAGGACTCCAGCAACGGGCTGCGCTCGGCGCACGCGGCCGGCATGACGGTGATCGCGATCCCGCGTCCGGCGCATCCGGCGGCGCCGGACGCGCTGGCCCTCGCCTCCCACGTCGCGTCCGGGCTGGACGAGGTCACCCCGGATCTGGTGAAGGTTATCCACAGGTGAGGGTTTCGGGGGCAGGTGTCGGCGGCGGTTCATAGTATGGGCCGATGACTTCCCCCGAGACGACGGAGACACCGGAGACGCTCGACGTCCTGCGGCGCGTGTTCGGCTACGACGCGTTCCGGGACGGCCAGCGGGAGATCATCGAGCACGTCGTCGCCGGCGGGGACGCGCTCGTCCTGATGCCGACCGGCGGCGGGAAGTCGCTGTGCTACCAGATCCCGGCGCTGGTCCGGAAGGGCACCGGCATCGTCATCTCGCCGCTCATCGCCCTCATGCAGGACCAGGTGGACGCGCTGCGCACGCTCGGCGTCCAGGCCGGCTTCCTCAACTCCACTCAGGACCTCGACGAGCGCCGCGTGGTCGAGGCCCAGTTCGTCGCGGGCGAGCTCGACCTGCTGTACCTCGCGCCCGAACGGCTGCGCCTCCCCGCGACCGTCGAGCTGCTCGACCGCGGCGACGTCTCGCTCTTCGCGATCGACGAGGCGCACTGCGTGTCGCAGTGGGGGCACGACTTCCGCCCCGACTACCTGATGCTGTCCGGCCTGCACGAACGCTGGCCGGACGTCCCGCGCATCGCCCTCACCGCGACCGCGACCGAGACGACCCGCCGCGAGATCGCCGCCCGCCTCAACCTCGAACCCGGCCCGGGGGCGAAGACGCGCCATTTCGTCGCGAGCTTCGACCGTCCCAACATCCAGTACCGGATCGAGCCGAAGACCGACGCCAAGCGCCAGCTCCTCCGCCTCCTCCAGACCGAGCACAAGGGCGACGCCGGGATCGTCTACTGCCTCTCCCGCAACTCGGTCGAGAAGCACGCGGCGTTCCTCACCGAGAACGGCATCGAGGCCCTCCCGTACCACGCGGGCCTGGACGCCGGGACGCGCGCCGCGAACCAGGCCCGCTTCCTCCGCGAGGACGGCCTCGTCATCGTCGCGACCATCGCGTTCGGCATGGGCATCGACAAGCCCGACGTCCGCTTCGTCGCCCACCTCGACCTGCCCAAGTCCGTCGAGGGCTACTACCAGGAGACGGGCCGCGCCGGGCGCGACGGCCTGCCGTCCACCGCCTGGCTCGCCTACGGCCTGCAGGACGTCGTCAACCTGCGCAAGATGATCGACGGCGGCGAGGGCGACGCCGCGCACCGCCGCCGCCAGAGCATCCACCTCGACTCCATGCTCGCCCTCTGCGAGACGGTCGAATGCCGCCGCGTCCGGCTCCTGGACTACTTCGGCCAGTCGGGCGAGCCCTGCGGCAACTGCGACACGTGCCTGACCCCGCCCGAGACCTGGGACGCGACCGTCCCGGCCCAGAAGGTCCTCTCGGTGATCGTCCGGCTCGACCGCGAACGCCGCCAGAAGTTCGGCGCCGGGCACATCATCGACATCCTGCTCGGCAAGCGGAGCGCCAAGGTCATCCAGTTCGACCACGACTCGCTGAAGCCCTTCGGCGTCGGCACCGAACTGCGCGAGGCCGAGTGGCGCGGCGTCGTCCGCCAGCTCCTCGCCCAGGGCCTGATCGCCGTGGAGAGCAACCACGGCACCCTGCTCCAGACCGAGACGAGCGGCGACGTCCTGCGCGGCGAGCGCACGGTGATGATGCGCCGCGAACCCGAACGTCCCGCCACGAAGGCGGCCAAGGCCGCGAAGACCGCCAAGGCCCCGGTCGACCTGCCCGCCGAGGCGATGCCCCTCTTCGAGCGCCTGCGCGCCTGGCGCGCCGCCACCGCCAAGGAGCAGGGCGTCCCCGCCTACGTGATCTTCCACGACGCCACCCTCCGCGAGATCGCCACCGCCCTCCCCACGACCCTCGCGGAACTGGGCCGAGTGAACGGCGTAGGCGAGAACAAACTCGCGAAGTACGGCGACCAGGTCCTAGAAACCCTCGCCACCCCCGACTGACGCCTGGGCGGCGGTCGCCGGGTGGGTCAGAGGGCTTGGGCCGCTTCCTTCGCGGTGCGGTGGGCGGATTCGACGGCACCGTCGGTGTAGCCGGCCCAGCGGGTCGCGGTTTCGGTGCCCGCCCAGTGGAGGGGGCCTACGGGGCGGCGCAGGGACGGGCCGTAGCGGGTCAGGGTGCCTGGGGTGGCGAAGGCGCCGTAGCAGCCGCGCGAGTACTCCTCCTCCGCCCAGTCGCGCTCGATGTAGGCGATCGGGTTCTTCGCGCGCGGGCCGAAGTAGGCGGTCAGGTCGGCGATGACCTGGGCGCGGCGGTCCGCGGGGGACAGGCGCGCGGCGATGTCGGCGTGGCGTCCCTCCAGGAAGCCGACCAGGACGCCCGGACCGCCGCCCTCCGGGGTGTTGTCGAAGGTGACGCCGAACGGGCGGCGGTCGCTGGTCACCTGGCCGCTGAACCCGTCCGCCCGCCAGAACGGCTCGTCGTAGGCGACGTTCACCTTGATCACGCGTCCCATCGGCATGCGCTGGACGAGCTGGTCGCGGTCCCCCGGCAGGCCGGGGCCGAAGCGGATGCGGGCGGCGAGCGGCGGCGGGACGGCGATGATCGCGCGCCGCGCCCGCACCTCGCCGGTGGCGGCGCGGATGCGGACCGAGTCGTCCGTCCACTCGATGTCCGTGACCGGGGAGTTGAGGACGACCCGGTCGCCCAGTTCGGCCGCGAGGGCGAGCGCGATCCGCTGGGAGCCGCCGCAGACGCGGTCCTGCTGCGCGCCGCCGGTCGTGTCGATCAGCGGGTCGAGCCCGCCGGCGGACGCCAGGTAGAAGCCCGCCCACAGCGCCGACATGTCGCCCGCCTCGGCCGAGAAGACCGCCTGCGTGATCAGCCGCATGAACGCACGGCCCCCGCTCGTGCGCATGGTCCGGCGGATCCACGTCTCGAAGGTCTGCCCGTCGAGCGCGGCGGCGCGGCGGGCCTTCCACGGCTCGTCCGCCGGGATCCCGCGGACCAGGCGGGCGACGCGGAGCTGCGCCTGCGCGATGTCGGCGAGCGTGAGCGGGGAGAGCCGCGGGATGCGGCCGGTGTACTCGCCGCGCGTCCGGCCGAGTTCGGCGATGTGCCGTCCCTCGTCGTAGGTCGGGTAGGTGGAGAGGCCGAGGTCGGCGATCAGGGCGAGCACCCTGTCCTGCCCGGGGCCGACCCACTGGCCGCCGACCTCGATCGGCTCCCCGCCGGGCAGTTCGCCGTTGAGCAGCCGCCCGCCGACCCGGTCGCGCGCCTCCAGGACGACGACGTCGTGTCCGTCCCGGACGAGGTCGCGCGCGGCGACCAGCCCGGCCACCCCGGCCCCGACGATCGCGATGTCCGCCATGCCCCCCACGTCCCCTCATGCGTGACGCATCTTACATACACTGTGTATGTGTTATACATGCCGCATGGAGCATGTCAAGACCCGGCGGGAGCGGTACGTCGAGAGCACGCGCACCGCGCTCCTCGACACCGGCCGCCGGTTCTTCGCCGAGCGCGGCTTCACCGACGTGTCCGCCGAAGAGCTCGTCCGCGCCGCCGGGCTCACCCGCGGCGCCCTGTACCACCACTTCGCCGGGAAGCAGGGCCTGTTCGAGGCCGTCTTCGAGGACATGGAGGCACAGGCGGCGGAGCGCATCACCACCGCGATGGCCCGCGAGGACGAGCCCTTCGCGCGGGCGGCCGAAGGCGTCCGCGCGTTCCTGGAGGTCTGCTCCGACCCCGAGTACCGCGAGATCGTCCTGCTCCAGGGGCCGATCGCGCTCGGCTGGCAGCGCTGGCGCGAACTCGACCAGCGCCACCTCGGCACGATCCTGACGAGCGGCCTCACGGAACTCCTCGGCGAGTCCGGCCCGCATCCTCTCGGCCTCACCACGGCCGCCTTCTACGGCGCGCTGACCGAGCTGGCCCTCTCCATGGCCGACGCCGACGACCCCGCGCGGGCGCGCGAGCAGGCCGTCCGCCTGATCGGCGCCATGCTGAACGGCGTTCGGTGAACTCCCAGGGTTCTCCCAGGATTACCGGAGGACTTCTGCCAGCCGCCTGAGGTTGCATGAGCCGCATGCGAACCACGACCATCGCGGCCGGAGTCGGCGCCGCCGGCCTCCTCGGGCTCGGGCTCTACCTCGCCGTTCCCGCGTCCGCCGCCGATCCCGCCCCGTCGCCGTCCTCCTCCCCGACGGCGAAACACGCCCATCCCGGGCATCCCGGGAAGGGCCATCCGTTCCTGCGGCCGCGCGCCTTCCGCGGCGTCCACGGGGAGGCGACCGTCAAGCGCAAGGACGGCTTCCACCTCGCGACCTGGCAGCGCGGGCAGATCACGTCCGTCACGTCCGGCGGGGTCACCGTCCGCAGCGCCGACGGCGTGTCCTGGACGTGGACGGCCAACGGCGACACCCGCGTCCGCAAGGACGGCGAGAAGTCCGCCCTCAAGGACCTTGCCAAGAACGACGCGGTGCTCGTCGCAGGCGAACGCTCCGGCGACACTCGCACTGCCCGCCTGATCCGCGTCCCCGAGCGCCGCTGAAACCCGCGCGCACGGCCGCGCGCCGGGGCGCGGGCGGTACCTTCGGGCTGGGAGGACGTCCAGCGAAGTGGGGCCGATGAGCGAGAGCCGGCGCGTGCTCGTCGTGGACGACGAGGCCAACATCCGCGACCTGATCGACGTCGCGCTGCGCTTCCACGGCTTCACGACCGTCACCGCCGCGACCGGCGAGGACGCGCTGCGCACCGCCCGCAGGGAGCGGCCCGACCTCGTCCTGCTGGACGTCATGCTCCCCGGCTTGGACGGCTTCGAGGTGTGCCGGCGGCTCCGTGCCGACGGCGACCAGGTCCCGGTGATCTTCCTGACCGCCCGGGACACGCCGTCCGACACCGTCACCGGGCTCACGCTCGGCGGCGACGACTACGTCACCAAGCCGTTCTCGATCGAGGCGCTGATCGCGCGGGTGCACGCCGTCCTGCGCCGCGCCGCCCCGGCCGCGTCCTCGCCGGACACCGTCCTGCGCGTCGGCGACCTCGAACTGGACGAGGCGCACTGGACGGTCCGGCGCGGCGGCGTGGACGTCGACCTGTCACCCACCGAGTTCCGCCTGCTCGCCTACCTGATGCGGAACGCGGGCGTCGTCCTGTCCCGCGCCCAACTGCTCGACGGCGTGTGGGGCTGGGACCACGGCAACCCGCAGGTCGTCGAGACCTACATCAGCTACCTGCGCCGCAAGCTCGACCCGCTCGGCGCGCCGCTCATCCACACCCGGCGCGGGGTCGGCTACGCGCTGCGGCCATGACGCTCAACGCCCGGCTCCTCGCCGGCCTGCTCGCGGTCACCACCGCCGGACTGGCGATCATGGGGCTGGTCAGCGCGCTCGTCCTGAACGGGTACCTGATGCACCGGGTGGACGAGCAGCTCCAGGCCACCCGCGACCGCGCCGTGGCCCGGCTGCGCCCCGGCCTCCCCGAACAGGGCGTCGCCCCCGCCCAGTTCGTGGTGCTCGGCGTCGGTCCGGGCGGACGGGTGCGGGTGCTCAGCGGCGACGACCCGAACCCCGCCCGGGCCGTGGCCGCCATCGAGAGGCTCGGCCCGGACGAGCTGGCCGCCCGCGCCCGCGGCCTCGAACCGTTCTCCCTCCCCGGGCTGCGCGCCGTGGCCCGCCCCTGGCGCAACGGCACCGTCGTCGTCGCGGCCCCGCTCGGCGAAATCCATTCGGCCGTCCGGAACCTGGTGCTGTCGGAGGTCGCGACGGCGGCGCTGCTGCTCGCCGCCCTGATCGTGCTCGGCCGGTGGCTCATCGGGCGCGGCCTCCTGCCGCTGGACCGGATGGCCGCGACCGCGCACGCCATCACCACCGGCGGCGACCTGCGCGCCCGCATGCCCGCGACCGGCCGGCGCACCGAGACCGACCGGCTCGCCGCCGCCGTCAACGTGATGCTGGAGCGGATCGAGCAGGCGTTCTGGGCGCGCAGCAGGTCCGAGGCGCGGGTGCGGGAGTTCGCCGCCGACGCCTCCCACGAGCTGCGGACGCCGCTGACCACCATCCAGGGCTACGCGGAGCTGTACCGGCACGGCGCCCTCGGCCCGGACGAGCTGCCCGACGCGATGCGCCGCATCGAGGGCGAGGCCCGCCGCATGAACGACCTGGTCACCGACCTGCTGGAGCTGGCCCGACTGGACCGCGAGGCGTCTTTGAACCCAGTCCCGACAGACCTGGCCGCCCTTGCCCGGGACGCCGTGGCCGACGCGACCGCCGCCGAGCCTGACCGTCCGGTAAGGCTGGACGCCCCGGACACGCTCATCGCCAACGTCGACGAGTCGCGCATACGCCAGGTCTTCGCGAACCTGCTGGCCAACGTCCGTGCCCACACACCCCCCGGAACGCCTACGACCGTCCGTCTGGCGCCGGGTCTGATCGAGGTCGCGGACGAGGGGCCGGGCATGTCACCGGAGGACGCCGCGCGCGCTTTCGAACGCTTCCACCGCGCGGAGAAGGGCACCGGCGGGACGGGCCTCGGCCTGCCGATCGTGGACGCCATCGCCGCCGCGCACGGCGGCCGCGCCGAAATACGCACCGCGCCTGGTGCCGGCACCACCGTCCGCGTGACCTTGCCCATGGCCGACGGGCGAGGCTCCCACTGAGCGGGACATCGCGGCGCTCCGGGCGATGACGTGCTGCACAGTCGGTCGCACATCGCCCTTGGAGCCCTGAGGAACCGCGCATGGCCGGCTGGAGTCATCGGTACGCGAAGATCAACGGCCTCGACGTCCACTACGTGGAGGAGGGGGCCGGGCCGCTCGTCGTCCTCCTGCACGGCTTCCCGCACACGTGGTTCAGCTGGCGCCACCAGATCGGGCCGATCGCGGACGCCGGGTTCCGCGTCGTGGTGCCCGACATGCGCGGCATGGGGCAGACGTCCGGGCCCGCGGACCCGCGCGAGTACGCTCCGGACCGCATCATCGCCGACGTGACCGGCCTCCTCGACCACCTCGGCGCGGAGAAGGCGGTCTTCAGCGGCCTCGACTTCGGCCTGTTCGCCGCCTACGACCTCGCCTACCACCGTCCCGAGCGGATCGCGGCGATCATCGGGCTGGAGAACCCGTTCATCACCCCGTCGACCGAGCCGCCGCTGGCCATCGCCGCCCGCCAGGCCGCGCGGCACTTCAACCACATCCACTACTTCGTCGCGTCCGGCACCGCCGACGACGACCTCGCCGCCGCGCCCCGCGAATTCCTGCGCAGGCTGTTCTACGCGCTCTCCAGCGACTACCACTACCTCGACGTCTGGCGGAAACCTCCGGGAACGACCTACATCGACGCCCTGCCGGACGCGCCACCGCTCCCCTGGACGTGGCTGACGGACACGGAACTGGAGTTCTACGTCGCCGACTACAGCCGCAGCGGCTTCACCGGCGGGCTGAACTGGTACCGGGCCATGGACCTTTCCTGGGAGTACCGGACGTCGTACGCGGGCCGCAAGAACCCCGTCCCGTTCTACTTCATCGGCAGCGAGCAGGACGTCGACCTGGAGGCATGGCACGGCGACGACCCGCTGAACCACCTCGGCGAGCACTACGAGGATCTGCGCGCTGTCCGGATGGTCGAGAACGCCGGGCACATGATGCAGATGGAGAAGCCGGGCGAGACCACCGCGGCAATGCTGGAATTCCTGGGGGAGATCAAGAAATGGGCGTGACCGAGAACCGGGTGGCGGTCGTCACCGGAGCGAGCCGCGGCGCCGGAAAGGGAATCGCACTGGCCCTCGGCGAAGCCGGGGCGACGGTGTACGTGACCGGACGCACCCGCACCGAAGGCGAACTCCCCGGCACGGTCTTCGCGACCGCGCAGGAGATCACCGAGCGCGGCGGCACCGGCGTCCCGGTGATTTGCGACCATTCCGATGACGCCCAGGTCGAGGCCCTCTTCAAGCAGGTCGAGCGCGAGTCGGGCACGCTCGGCATTCTCGTGAACAACGCCTTCACGATTCCCGGCGGACTGGCCCGGAAGGGCCCCTTCTGGGAGAAGCCGCTGGCGCTCCAGAGCATGTTCGACGTGGGAATGCGCTCGGCCTACGTGGCGAGCTACTACGCGGCCCCGCTGCTCATCGGCGGCGACGGAGGGCTGGTCGTCAACACCTCCTCCTTCGGCGGGCGCTGCTACATGCACGGCCCCGCCTACGGAGCCGGGAAGGCCGCCGTCGACAAGATGGCCCACGACATGGCCATCGACTTCAAGCCCTACAACGTCGCCGCCGTGTCCCTCTGGATGGGCCTGCTGAAGACCGAGCGGAACAGGGCGCTCTTCGAGGGCGTCCCCGACCGCTACCAGTCGTTCGCCGCCGGAGCCGAGTCCCCGGAGTTCAGCGGACGGGTGATCGACGCCCTCGCCCGCCACCCCGACCGGATGCGCTGGAGCGGCCGGGTCCTCATCGGTGCCGAGCTCGGCGAGGAGCTGGGCGTCGTCGACACCGACGGCCGCAGTCCGCGCTCGCACCGCGCCATGCTGGGCGACCCCCCGACCTTCAGCGACGCCGTGGTCGACTGACGCGGCTGTTGTCTAGCCGGTCTAATAACATCCGCCCCAGCGACCCATTCGGCACCCCGGGTGACCGGTCACCCCCTTACCATGACTTGTCGATAATTCGCACAGCTAAATTCAACCTCACCGCCGCTAGGCAAAGATCCCCTCGCGGGCGGGCAAAGCCATCCCAGAGAAGCGAACGCCGCACCCCATCTCGATCACGTCCCGGGACGTCGAGAACGCCCCTACCCTCCCAATTCAACTTTGATGAGTTGACTTTGTAACGATACGTCGGGAATATCCGGCGAACAGGGTCCTGACCGGACGCGCAAACGGAGTTATGATCCGAATCGAGACCGTCCGGATAACGGTCTCCGCAGTTCAGGGACGCATCTGACGCCGTCCGAATAGCGCCGGATGCCTGGCATGACGGTGAGGTCGGATCACTATGGGACGACGTTCCCGCGGGTGCGGCCTTCCCCGACGTCCGTTGCCGCATTCCTTCGTCCATCCCTGCCCGGCCCGTACGAGTCCGAGCGAGACACGGCGATGGGACTCCACCAAGGAGGCACCATGACCTACGTCGAGCAAGAGTCCAGTCCGCAGACACCGCCCTCGGCCGCCGACCCCGCACCCCTGGGGCTCGCGGCCTTCGCCCTGACCACGTTCCTCCTGTCCGCCAAGAACGCCGGCTGGACCGACGGCACCGACGCCTGGCTCGGCTACGCCTTCGCCTACGGCGGCCTCGTCCAGATCCTCGCGGGCATGTGGGAGTTCCGGAACCGGAACGTGTTCGGCTGCACGGCGTTCTCGTCGTACGGCGGTTTCTGGCTCGGCCTCGGGCTGTACGTCGCCCTCATCGCCGGCGGGGCCACCCCCGCCCAGGAGGCCAACGACCTCGGCTGGATCCTCCTCGCCTTCGCGATCTTCAACACCTACATGATGCTGTGGGCGACCCAGGTCAACCAGGCCATCCTCGCCGTCTTCGTCACCCTGGAGGCGACCGAGATCATCCTGTTCATCGGGCAGTTCTCCACCAGCGAGAACACCATCAAGATCGGCGGCTACATCGGCGTCCTCACCGCCGTCTGCGCCTGGTACGCCTCCGCCGCCGGCATCATCAACGGCATGACCGGCCGCACCTTCCTCGGCGTCGGCCGCCCCCTCTTCAAGCACCTCACCTCCAACCCCCAATCCCGCTGACCGCCACCGCTGCGGCGGGCACACCCCGGCCGCCGGTCAAATCTCGCAAAAGGGTCCCGGCGACCAGGCGGTCACGCCCGAAACCGGCCACCTACCAGCCATTACGCTGGGACAGTGACGTCACCGGTCATTCTCGTGGTGGACCACGACCCAGGCTCGCGGCACGCGCTGCTCGCCGACCTGAGGCGCCGGCTGGGCGGAGCGTTCACGGTGAAGGAAGCGAGCTCGCCCGAAGAAGCGCGGACCGCGCTGGAGACGTCGGCGCAGGACAAGGAAGCCGTCGCCCTGCTGATGGTGGACGACGCCTGCGCCGACGTCCTGCCGCCCGCCCAGGAGCTGCACCCCAACGCCAAACGCGTGCTCATGGTGGACCGCGACTACTCCTCGACCAGCCCGGCCGTCCAGGCGATCGCGCTCGGCCACGCCGACTTCCACCTCGTCCGGCCATGGACGAACGACGAATCGATGCATCGCGCGATGAGCGAATTCCTGTCCTCCTGGACGCAGGAGCAGGAACCGGTCTTCGAACTCTTCCGCGTCGTCGCCCGGATGGACGACCCCCGCGTCCTCCGGCTGCGCGACGTGATGGCGCGCTTCAACCTGCCGTTCCTCGTCTACCCCGCCGACGAGGAAACGGGACGGCGGCTGCTGCGGGAAGCCGGCGTGGACGCGTCCCGCCTGCCCGTGGTGATCCGCTACGACGGCAAGGCGTTCGTGGATCCGCAGATTCCCGATCTCGCACGCGCCATCGGGGTCAACGTCGCCAACGACCTCGAAGTCTGCGATATCGCCATCGTCGGTGCCGGACCGGCCGGCCTGACGGCGGCGGTGTACGCGGCCTCCGAAGGACTCGACACCGTCCTGCTGGAACGGGCCTTCTCCGGCGGGCAGGCCGGCACCAGCCCCATGATCAGGAACTATCCGGGCTTTCCGCACGGCATCGCCGGCGGGTACCTGATGGAGCGGACCTGCGAGCAGGCGTGGCTGATGGGCGCGCACATCGTCTTCGCCCAGCAGGCCGTCGGCCTCGAAGCCCGCGGCGACCGCCGGGTGGTCCGCATGGCGGACGGCTCCGAGGTCAGCGCACGCGCGGTACTGATCGCCACCGGGGTCGACTGGCGGCGGCTCGACGTTCCCGGCCTGAATGCCCTGGTCGGAGCCGGCATCTTCTACGGCATGGCCGTCGGCGAGAGCCGCGCGATGCGGGACCAGGACGTCTTCATCGTGGGCGCCGGCAACTCCGCGGGCCAGGGCGCCCTGCACCTCGCCAAGCACGCCCGCACGGTCACACTGGTCGTCCGCGGCGACAACCTGGCGAAGTCGGCGTCGACCTACCTGCTGCGCACCATCGAATCGACCCCGAACATCACCGTCCGCACCCGGACCGAGGTGGTCGGATGCGGCGGCGACGGGCACCTGGAACACCTCACCCTCGCCGACCGGGCCGCGGGCACCACAGAGCAGGTCCCGGCGTCCGCGCTCTTCATCATGATCGGCGGCGAGCCGCACACCCGGTGGCTCCGGGACGCCGTCGCCGCCGACGACCACGGCTACCTCCTCACGGGCTCCGAGATACCCGAGGACACCCGGACCTCCCATCCCCCCACCCCGCTGGAGACGAGCATGCCCGGCGTCTTCGCAGCCGGAGACGTCCGAAAGGGCTCGATCAAGCGAGTCGCCTCAGCGGTGGGCGAGGGCGCCACCGCCGTCCGCTCAATCCACGAATACCTCGCCACCCGCTAGCCGACGAC
>NZ_SMJW01000145.1 GCF_004348335.1 Actinomadura bangladeshensis
GGGTGGCGGCGGGGTGGGAGCATGCCTCGTCTCCTCCAACTCGGGACTTCCGGAAAGAACTAGCGGAACGCTAGCAAGATGATTCAAATTCAGACCATTTAGAAACTTCAAGGGTGTTTTCATGCCAACTAGAATCACCGCATGAACGAAGCGGGGGACGTCCTGGAACCACGCGAGCTGCGCGCCTGGATGGCCTTCCTCGCCGCGGGCCACCTGGTCGACCACGAGGTCGAGCGGCAGCTCAAGCGGGACGGCGGGCTGTCGCACGCCGAGTTCGAGGTGCTGGTCAGGCTGCGCTCCGCCGCCGGCCGCCGGCTGCGCATGTCGGATCTGGCACGGGAGGTCATGGTGTCCAAGAGCCGCCTCACCTACCAGGTCACCCAGCTCGAACGGGCCGGGCTCGTCAAGCGGACGGGCTGCCCGTCGGACCGGCGCTCGGTGTGGGCCGAGCTGACCGACGACGGCGCCGCCGCCCTCGACCGCGTCCGTCCCGGCCACCGCCGCGTGGTCCGCGAGGCGCTCATCGACGTGCTGACACCGGCCGAGATCGACCTGATCGGCGATGCCCTCGGCCGCGTAGCCGACCGCCTCCGCGACCGCTGACCGGGCCGCCGTGCGCGATTTCGGGGGCATCGTCGAGCGTTCACCGGCGCGGATCGTCCGGCCCGCGTCGCCGGAGGAGGTCGCCGCCGCCGTCCGCGACGCCGCCGCCCAGGGCTTGGAGGCGGTCCCCCGCGGCACCGGTCACTCGACGTTCGGCCAGTCGCTGACCACCGGTGTCTCCCTCGATCTGCGCGGGCTTGCGGGCGTCCACGAGGTCGGCGAGAGGCACGCGTCCGCCGGCGCCGGGACGACATGGCGGGAGGTCCTCGCCGCGACTCTGCCGCTGGGCCTGACCCCGCCCGTCCTCACCGACCATCTGGACATGACGGTCGGCGGGACGATCTCGGCCGGCGGCATCGGCGGGACGTCCCACGTGCACGGCACGCAGGCCGACAACGTGCTCGCCCTGGATGTCGCCACCGGCGGACGGGTCCTCACCTGCTCCCCCACCGAGCGTCCGGAGTTGTTCGACGCCGTCCGCGGCGGGCTGGGCCGCCACGGCATCATCACCAGGGCGACACTGGGCCTAGTCCAAGCCCCGGAGCGGGTGCTCTCGTGCACGATCCCGTGCCGTGACGCGACCGACCTCCTCCGCGTCCAGAGCGAGACAAGGGCGGACTACATCTCGGGCCGGGTCAAGCCGTCCGACGGCGGCTGGCGGTTCGAGGCCAAGGCCGTCCTGTACGGGGACGACGGTGAGCCACCGCCCGGCACCACCGAGACCGAGAGCCTCGCCTACCTCGACTTCGCCGACCGGATGCGCCCCGACGTCGCGGAACTGGTCGCGCTCGGTGAGTGGGCGCGCCCGCACCCGTGGGCCATGGTCTTCCTGCCCGCACACCGCGCCCGCGCCGTGATCGAGTCGACGCTGGCCGAGATGACGACGGCCGGCCTGGGCCTCAGCGGCGTCATCCTGGTCAAGACACTGCGCACCGGGACGGTCCTGTTCAGCGTCCTGCGCACGGCATCCCCGGGCTGCGCGTCCGTAGCGGAGATGCTCGCCGCCAACCACCGCCTCCTGGCCCGCGCCAAGTCCGCAGGCGGCACCCGCTACGCCGTCGACTCGACCGGATAAGCGCTCTGGGAGGCGAGCCGCTCGTCGACCCAGGCGACCACGGGCTCAGGTCTTTCAGAGGGCGAGGGCCAGGAGTTCGGCGGTGGGGAGGGCTGTGAGGGCCTTGCCCGGGAGGAGGATCTTCGACTTTCGGAGGCCGCTGCCTATGACCACGCGCGGGGCGGCGGCTACGGCCTCGTCCACCAGGATGGGCCAGGTCTCGGGGAGGCCTACCGGGGTGATGCCGCCGTACTCCATGGAGGTGAGCGACGTCGCGTCGGCCATGGGCGCGAACGAGACCTTGCGGGCGCCGAGGTGCTTGCGGACGACGCCGTTCACGTCCGCGCGGCCGGTGGCGAGGATCATGCAGGCGGCGTAGGAGACCTCGCCGCCGCGCTTGGCGGCGACGACCACGCAGTTGGCGCTGGCGTCGAGGGGGACGCCGTAGCGCTCGCAGAACGCGGCGGTGTCGGCGAGTTCCGGGTCGATCTCCGCGGCCTCGGCCTCGGGCACCGCGCCGATCGCGGCGGCGACGGGCGCCGCGAGGAGGTCGTGCCGTTCGTGCGCCGGTCCCCAGTCGAGCGTGCCGAGCATGTGCGCGTTCCCCTTTCGTTCTCCCGGTGTCCAGCCTGCCACGGTCTTGACGCCGGGACGTCCACTGTGGTCCAGTGGCTGATCCACTGGTCCTCTGGAGGTGCCCCGTGCCGTCCTCGCCGATCCCCCGCGACACCGTGGTCGACTCGCTCGTCGACCGGCTGCGCGACGACGTGCTGAGCGGGCGCTACCCGCCCGGCTCCTACCTGCCGCCGGAGCGGCAGCTGGCCGCGGGCTACGCGGTCACCCGGACGTCGCTGAAGCACGCGATCGTCCGGCTCGCGCAGCTGGGGCTGCTGGAGACGCGGCACGGGGTGGGGACGCGGGTCCGCGACTACGAGCGGCTCGGCGGGCCCGAGCTGCTGCCGATGCTGGTCAGCACGGTCGGCCCGGCCTGGATGGCGGAGATCTTCGAGGTGCGGCGCGAGGTCGGCGCGCAGGTGGCGGCCAAGGCGGCGGCCAACGCGACGGACGCGCAGCGGGCGCGGCTGCGGGAGCTGGAGGCGGAGGTCCGCGAGGCGGCGGACGGGAACGCCGCTCAGCTGGCCGAGTGCGAGATCCACCGGGTCATCGCGGCGGCCACCGGCAACCGCGTGTACGGGTTCATGGTCAACGCCCTGCTGAACGCCTACATGGCCGTCCGGGAGGGGTTCACGCACGCGTTCGGCGACCCGGCCGCCGCGGCGGACCGCCTCGCGCCGCTGGTCCGCGCGCTGTGCGACGGCGACGCCGAGCATGCGCGGGCGGCGGCCGCCGCCTACTTCGCGGAGACCGAGGCGATCATGCTGGACGCCCGATGAGCGCCCGCCGAACGACGTTCAGCGAGGTCATGGAGGGGACCCTGCGGCTCGCGGGAGAGGAGCGCGGCCGGCCGATGCGGCTGGAGCTGGACGTCGACCTCCCCGAGGTACTGCGTCCGTGGGGCGACGCGGAGGGTGCGCTCACCGGGCGCGTCGCCGTGCCGGGATGGGCGGACGATCCGGCCGCGTCCGGGCGGTTGCGCGTCGCGCCGGTGGCCGCCCGGCGGATCCGCTACACGATGGACTTCACGGCGACCGACGGCCGGCGTCTGCATCTGGACGGCTGGAAGTCGGTCTCGGCGCGGCGGCCCGTCCGGTCGATGACGTCGTTGCCGCTCACGGTGACGGACGCGGACGGGACGGTGGTCGGCGAGGCGCGGCTGCGGTTCCATGTGCGCCGGGACCTCGCGGCGTTCCTGGCGAGCTTCCGCCTCCCGGCGCGGGAGACCGATCCGATGCGGTCGCGGTGGCGGGGGCAGGCGGGGCGGCTGGAGGTCTGGTACACGACGCTGACCGATCCGGCGACCGGCACCGGCGTGTGGCTTCACCACGAGCTGGTCGCGGCGACCGGGGGCGGGGTGCGGGCGCACGGCTGGGCCGCGGTGTTCCCGCCCGGCGAGACGCCGGTGCTCGGGCGGTTCGGGCCGTACGAGTGGAGCCGTCCCGAGGACGCCGCGTTCGCCGCCGGGCCCGTCGTGCAGGCCGGCGACAGGCTCACCGGCACGGCCGGGCCGGTCTCCTGGGACCTGCGCGAATCGGGCGGCGGGCGGCCGATCCACACGTTCCCGCGCTGGGCGTGGGAGCGGGAGCTGCTGCCGGCGGCGCAGATCGTCCCGAAGCCGGCGGCCGCCTACGACGGCGTGGTGCGGTTCGGCGACCGGGTCCTGGAGCCGGCCGGTGCGCCGGGCGGGTCCGCCCGGATCTACGGGCATGGGAACGCGCGCCGGTGGGCGTGGCTGCACGCCGACCTCGGCGGCGGGGACGTGTGCGAGATCGTGGCGGCCGTCTCGACGCGGCCGGGGCTGGACCGGCTGCCGCCCCTGCCGTTCGTCCGGCTGCGGGTGGACGGGCGGGACTGGCCGTCCGGCGACCCGCTGCTCGCGGCGCTCCGCATGCGCGCCGACATCGGGCTGCCGGTATGGACGGTCCGGGGACGGGTCGGCGACCGGCGGCTGCACGTCGAGGTCGCCCTGCGGCCGGAGGAGACCGTCGCCGTCGACTACGCCGACCCCGACGGCTCCCCCGCCGTCTGCCACAACTCCGAGCGGGCCGACGTGCGGATCGTCCTGGCGCGCCGTGCCGGGCGCTCCTGGCGGACCGAGCGCGAATGGCGGCTCGACGGCACCGGGCACGCGGAGGTGGGGCTGCGGTGAACGCCATGGCCGGGACGATCGCGGTGCTGCTCGGCATCGAGGACGAGGGCGAACTGGCCCGCGTCACCGCCGGCGCCGAGGCCATCGCGCGGACGCTGCCCGGACCGGCGCGGCTCGGGCTGGCCGCCGGCACCGGGACGCTGGACGCGCTGTCCCGCCTCACCACCGGCCGGCCCCTGGCGGGCCTGGACGCGGGCCGGAGGGACGCGCTCTGCGCGCTGCTGGTCTCCCGCGCGTCCACCTCCCGGGTCGTGGAGGCGGTGAAGATCCCGCTGCTGCTGGCCGCCGGGACCGCGCTGCTGCCGGGCCCGCCGGAGCCGGACGGGCCGGTGCGTCCCGACGCCGCGCTGGACTGCACGCCGTCCGGCGAGTGGCCGGCCTGCGCGACGGCGGACGCCGTCGTGATCGGGTCGGGTGCGGGCGGTGCGATGGCGGCGCGGACCCTCGCCCGGCGCGGCATGTCGGTGGTGGTCCTGGAGGAGGGGCGCCGGTTCACGGCCGCCGAGTTCCGGGAGCGTGCGCCGCTCGACCGGTTCCTCGACCTGTACCGGGACGGCGGTGCGGCGGTGGCGCTCGGCCGCCCGCCCGTGCTGCTGCCGGAGGGCCGCGCGGTCGGCGGGACGACCGTCGTCAACAGCGGCACCTGCTACCGGACGCCCGGACGCGTGCTGCGGCGCTGGGCGTCCCTCGGCGTCCCGGTCGAGGACTTCGGCGCGGATCTGGACGAGGTCGAGGCCACGCTGCGGGTCGCGCGGCAGCCGGTCGGGCCGCTCGGCCGCAACGGGCTGCTCGCGCTCGCGGGCGCCGAGCGGCTCGGCTGGCGGGCCGCGCCGCTGCGCCGCAACGCACCGGGCTGCCGGGGCAGCGCGCAGTGCGCCGTGGGGTGCCCCCACAACGCCAAGTACGGCGTGCATCTGAACGCGCTCCCGCAGGCGTGCGAGGCGGGGGCGCGCATCGTGACCCGTGCGCGGGCCGAGCGGATCCTGGTCGAACGCGGGACCGCCGCGGGCGTGCGCGCGCGCCGCCCGGACGGCACGTCCTTCGAGATCCTCGCGCCCCGGGTCGTCGTCGCGGCCGGCGCCACGCAGACGCCCCTGCTGCTGCGGCGCTCCGGCCTCGGCGGCCATCCGGAACTCGGACGCGGCATGGCCGTCCACCCCGCGACCAACATTGCGGGGCGGTTCGCCGAGCCCGTGGACTCCTGGTCGGGCGTGATGCAGAGCGTCGGCATCGAGGAACTGCACGGCGACGGCATCCTCATCGAGGCGACGGCGACGCCGCCGGGCATGACCTCGTTCCCGCTGCCGGGCATCGGCCGGCACCTGCGCGGCGAACTGGAGGACGCCCGCCGCCTCGCGGTGCTCGGCGCGATGATCGCCGACGCGCCGTCCGGCCGGGTGCACGGCTCCGGGCACCGCGCGCTGCTCCGCTACGACCTCGCCCCGCGCGACGCCGGGCGCCTCCGTCGCGCGATGGTCGCGATGGGGCGGGTCCTGTTCGCCGCCGGGGCCGAGGAGGTGCTGACCGGGCTGGCCAAGACGCCCGTCGTCCGGGACGAGGACGGGCTGGCCGAGGCGGTCGCGTCGGCGCCGCGCGCCGACCTGCACCTGGCCGGCTTCCACCCGACCGGGACGGCGAAGCTCGGCGCCGACGAGGGCGCCGCACCCGCCGATCCGGCCGGGCGGCTGCGGGGCGTCCGCGGCGTGCACCTCGCGGACGCCTCCGTGCTGCCGACGTGCCCCGAGGTGAACCCGCAGCTCACCGTCATGGCGACGGCGCTGCGGATCGCCCGGGGCATCGGGTGACGGGCGTCAGGCCGCGGCCCCCAGCACGCCGTGCGGGTCAAGGATGTACTTGCGCGCCGCGCCCCGGTCGAACTCGGCGTACCCCTCGGGGGCCTGGTCCAGCGGGATCACCGACGCGTTGACGTTCCGCGCGATCTGCACCCGGTCGTACAGGATCGCCATCATCAGCTGCCGGTTGTAGGACATCACCGGGCACTGGCCGGTGACGAAGTACTCCGACTTCGCCCAGCCGGTCCCGATCCGCAGGCCGAGCTGCCCGACCTTGGCGTTCTCGTCCGCCGCGCCTGGGTCCCCGGTCACGTACAGGCCGGGGATCCCGATCCCGCCGGCGGCGCGGGTGATGTCCATCAGCGTGTTGAGGACGGTCGCGGGCTGCTCCTTCTGCGACCCCTCGTGGCCCTGGCCGCGCGCCTCGAACCCGACGCAGTCGACGGCCGCGTCCACCTCGGGGACGCCGAGGATCTGCTCGATCTGCGCGCCCACGTCGCCGTGCTGCGACAGGTCGATCGTCTCGCAGCCGAAGCCGCGGGCCTGCGCCAGCCGCTGCTCGTTCATGTCCCCGACGATCACGACGGCGGCGCCGAGCAGCAGGCACGCGGTCGCGCACGCGAGGCCGACCGGTCCCGCGCCCGCCACGTACACGGTCGAGCCGGTCGTCACGCCGGCGCTGTAGGCGCCGTGGTACCCGGTCGGGAGGATGTCCGACAGCATCGCCAGGTCGGGCAGCTTCTCCATCACCTTGTCGCGGTCTCCGGGGAACTTGAGCAGGTTGAAGTCCGCGTACGGGACGACCGCGTACTGGGCCTGCCCGCCGTGCCAGCCGCCCATGTCGACGTACCCGTAGGCGGCGCCCGGCCGGTCCCGGTTGACGTTCTCGCAGACGCCGGTGTGGCGCTCCTTGCAGTTGCGGCAGCGGCCGCACGCGATGTTGAACGGGACGCTGACGAGGTCTCCTTCCTTGATGAACTCGACGTCCCTGCCGGTCTCGATCACCTCGCCGGTGATCTCGTGGCCGAGCGTGAGCCCGGCGGGCGCGGTCGTCCGGCCGCGCACCATGTGCTGGTCGGAGCCGCAGATATTGGTGGCCAGGACCTTCAAGATCACGCCGTGCTGGAGCTTGCGCCCGTTCTGCTCGGCCAGTTCCAGCTTGGGGAAGTCCAGGTCCTCGACCGTGACCTTGCCCGGTGCCTGGTAGACGACGCCTCGGTTGGTGTCCGCCACGATTCCTCCCTCCACGATGAGGATCGGTGCAGGACCCATACCCGCTTTATGGCCATTAGTCCGATTTTCGGGGGCGGAACGCTCAGGTCCCGAGATACCGCAGGACGGCGAGGACGCGGCGGCTGTAGCCGGCGGCGTGCGACAGGTCGAGCTTGTCGAAGATCGCGTTGGCGTGCTTCTCGACCGCGCTCTGCGAGATGTGCAGGTTGCGGGCTATCGAGGCGTTGGTATGGCCCTGTGCCATGTTGTCGAGGACGTCGCGCTCGCGCGGGGTGAGCCGGGCCAGCGGATCGGCGTGCGCGCTGTGCGCCAGCAGCCGCCGGACCACCTCCGGGTCGAACGCCGCACCGCCCGCGCCGACCCGGTCGAGCGCGTCCAGGAACTCGTCGACCTGCGCGACCCGGTCCTTCAGCAGGTAGCCGACCCCGGCGGTGTCCGCGGTGATCAGCTCGGCGGCGTACCGCTTCTCCACGTACTGCGACAGCACGAGCACCCCGACCCCCGGCCGGCGCCGGCGGATCTCCAGCGCGGCGCGCAGGCCCTCGTCGGTGTGCGTCGGCGGCATCCGGACGTCGACCACCACGACGTCCGGCGGGCCCTGCGCGCCCGACGCCGCCACCGCGGCCAGCAGCGCCTCGCCGTCCCCGACCGCCGCGGCCACCTCGTGGCCCTCCTCGGCGAGCAGCCGCACCAGGCCCTCGCGCAGGAGCGTCGAGTCCTCGGCCAGCATCACCCGCACGGCAGCTCCGCGGTGATCACGGTCGGGCCGCCGGGCGGGCTGTGCAGGCCGAACGTCCCGTCCAGGGCGGCCACCCGCCGGGCCAGCCCGGCCAGCCCGCCGCCGGCGGGGTCGGCTCCCCCGGACCCGTCGTCCTCGATGCGCACGCCGATCATTGTCCCGGATCCGGCGACCGCCACCCGCACGGCGCTCGCGCCGGAGTGCTTGGCGGCGTTCGTGACGGCCTCGCAGACGACGAAGTACGCGGCGGTCTCCACCGCGTGCGGCGGGCGCCCCGGCACGTCGTAGTCGATCGCCACCGGCACCGCGGACCGCTCCGCAACCGTCTCCAGCGCCGCCCGCAGGCCCTCGCCGTCCAGCGCCGCCGGGTACACCCGCCAGGTGACCTCCCGCAGGTCCGCGAGCGCCCGCTGCGACTCCTCGTGCGCCTGCCGCAGCAGCTCCGCCGCCCGCTCGCCGTCGCCGGCGCGGCGGGCCCGGCCGATCAGCATGCCGAGCGCGACGAGCCGCTGCTGGACGCCGTCGTGCAGGTCGCGCTCTATGCGGCGGCGCTCGTCGTCCACCGCGTCCACCACCTCGGCGCGCGTGACCGACAGCTGCGCGATGCGGCGCTCGTACTCCTCCAGCGGGCTCGGCCCGAGGCAGCGCCGCGCCACGCCCCTCTCCAGCGCCACCACGCCGACCAGGCCGTACACGGCGAGGAAGAGCAGCACCCCGCCCGCGACGGCGGTGTAGAGGACGATCCACCAGGCCGGCGGGATGCCGTCCAGGTAGTCGCCGGTGATCCACCAGCTGACCGCCAGCCGGACGGCGATCACCGCCCCGTAGGCGATCAGCAGCAGGATCGCGCCGCCGAGCAGGCCGACCGGCACCCGCAGGACGAGGTAGGCGAGCGCCCGCAGCGGACCGTACCGGACGCCCCGGTCCTCGCCGAGGAAGGCGCGCAGCCGCCGCAGCTCCAGCTCGGTCAGCAGCTCGGCGGCGTCCGCGACGGCCGCCGGGACCGCCCGCCGGCCGCGGGAGAAGGCCAGCGAGTACGCCACGAGCAGCGCCGCCCCCGCCAGCAGCACCAGTTCCGCGGCGGCGGTGGCGGCGCCCAGCACGAGCCCCGCCAGGGCCCGCGGGACCGCCGCGGGGCCGCGGCGCACGGCGTCAGTGGATGCGGTCACGTTCGCGTACTCTCGCCTCCGCCCGGTGCGCCCCCGCCGGCCGCCGCCCCCCGGCACCGGCACGCCGTGCTATCACGATACGCACGGCGAGGAGCGCCGCGGCCGCCGCGGCGGCGACCGCGGCCACCGCCTTGGAGTAGACGCCGACGTACTCCTCGACCGTCCGCCAGTTGTCGCCGAGGCCGTACCCGGCGAGCACGAACGCGGTGTTCCACAGCAGGCTGCCGAGCATGGTGCAGGCCAGGAAAACCGGCATCCGCATCCGCTCCACGCCCGCCGGCACGGAGATCAGGCTGCGGAAGATCGGGACCATCCGGCCGAAGAACACCGCCTTGCCGCCGTGCCGGGCGAACCACGCCTCGGTCCGGTCGAGGTCCTCGACCTTGACCAGCGGCAGCCGCGCCGCGACCGCGCGGACCCGGTCCCGCCCGATGAGGGCGCCGATCCCGTAGAGGGCGAGCGCGCCGGCGACGCTCCCGAGCGTCGTCCACACGATCGCCGCGGTGAGGCCCATCCGGCCCTGCGCCGCCGTGAACCCCGCGAGCGGGAGGATCACCTCGCTCGGCAGCGGCGGGAACAGGTTCTCCAGCGCGATCGCCAGCCCGGCGCCGGGTGCGCCGAGCCGGTCCATCAGGTCGGTCGCCCAGCCGGCGACCCCGCCGGCGGGCGCCTCGCCCGACGCCGCGTTCATCAGTCCGATCATGCCTACGACGCTAGGAACCGGCGGCGCCCGCCACCATGGAGAGCGCCGCCGACCCGTCCGGCCGGATCCCGCACCCGCACCCTGCGGAAAACCGCACCCTCGGCGCGAAAAGCCCTGCCGCGCAGGGCGTCCGGGCTTACGCTTGGGGCCCAGGACCGTCCGGGCGGGCAGCGCGGACGCAGCACAGAAGGAGCCGCACATCGTGGCCGACGACCTCCCCGAGAGCGCGCCCCCCGGCATCGATCCGACCACGCCGACGTTCGCGCGCGTGTACGACTACTTCCTCGGCGGCAAGGACAACTTCGCGGCCGACCGCGAGGTCGCCGACATGGTGATGCAGCTCGTGCCGGAGGCCCCGGTGGTGGCGCGGGGCAACCGGGTCGCCATCGAGCGGGCGGTGACCTACCTGGCCGGCGACCTCGGCATCGACCAGTTCGTCGACATCGGCTCCGGGCTGCCGACCTCGTCCAACGTGCACCAGTTCGCGCGGGCGGCGAACCCGGCCGCGAAGGTCGTCTACGTCGACAACGACCCGATCGTCCTCGCGCACGGGCGCGCGCTGCTGACCGAGGACGGCGTCGCGACCTTCATCCAGGGCGACCTGTACGAACCGGAGAAGATCTTCTCCGACCCGGCGCTGACCGGGCTGATCGACCTGTCGCGGCCCGTGGGGATCGTGCTGGCCGCGGTCATCCACCACGTGCCGGACGAGCGCGACCCGGCGGGCGTCGTCCAGGCGCTGGTCCCGTTCCTGGCGCCCGGCAGCCACGTCGTCCTCACGCACCTGCACGACTCCGGCGAGGATCCGCGCGTCGAGGAGGCCAAGCAGATCCTGCAGTCGGGGCTGGGCGGCTCCTACTTCCGGCACTCGTCGGAGATCGAGCGGTTCATGGACGGGCTCACGATCCTGGAGCCGGGGGTCGCGCACGTGACCGAGTGGCGTCCGGACGGGCCGGCCGGGCCGCTGGAGCACCCGCTGCACAGCCAGATGGTGGCCGTGCTGGGCCGCAAGGACTGACTCCGGGAAAACCCGGATTCAGCGGAGAGTGAAACCGGGTCGCGGGCCCAGCGCCGTCCTGGGGGCTCGCGGCCCGCGGTTCCCGCAGGCCGCGCGGTTGCGGACGGCACGAGAACGCGGTTTCGGACACCGAGTCCGAGCATGATCTAGTAAAGGATCTTTCTGATCGACTTTTCCGTTGTCAACCCCGCGTTGTAGCGTTCGCAGCGTTTTGTGAAGTGCATTCATGATCGGACCTTCCCGCCGCAAGATCATGTAAGGACGCCGCGATGCCCCTGGCGACAGGCCTGGCCGCGGCCGCGCTCCTGGGCCTGCTGACGCTTCTGGCCACCGCGCGGCACGGCAGGCGCCGACCCCGCTCGGCCCGACACCGCTCGGACGACGGGCACCCCGAGTCGCTGACGACCGTCCTCGGCCCGGGGGACGAGGAGTACCTCGCGTGGCTCGCCGACCACCACTGGCCGGGGGACGAGTACCTCGACCTCGAGCACGACTGGCTGGAGGAGATGGCCTTCGGCGAGCCGGCGGGGCACTACGAGGTGCCGCTGTGCCCGCGCTGCGACCTGCGCCGCGAGGACGTGTGGCCGTGCCCGACCTGCGGCCGGATCCTGCACTCCTCGTGCGGCCACGGGATGCGCCGGCGGGCGGTCGAGCGCCCGTACCGGACGCACGGCACGAACTCCGAGGCCGTCATCGCCGAATGGGTCTGCACGGGCTGCACGTCGGTCGTGGGCCTGGACGTGGACCACGGCGGCGAGCCCGACACCGGGAACGGCGCCGGGGACATTATGCGGTGAAACGCCCTGGATTGCCCGATCTCCCCGCTCTTCACACGCGCTGAACAGTAAAGAATTCGCCATCCACTTGCATATTTCGGACGCGCGGCGGCAGGCTGCACTATGTCCTTAATCACAGGGGACGCCGTGGAGGGACGACCCGTGACCGCTCAGCACGCCACCATCTGTACGCACCAGCCGCACTGTCCGGCATCGGACGACCTCGACCGCGAGGCCGCGCGCATCATCGCCAACCACCCCGAGCAGGGGTGGAGCCTGCTGTGCAACGGCATCGTCGTCTTCGAGGACACCGGCGAACTGCTCCCCGACGGCCGGGTGATCGCGCCGCACCGTCCCGCCACGGCCGGCTAGGCGCCCGGGGCACGGTCATCTGATCACGTGCCCGTCGTACCCGAGCCGCACGAGCTCCTCGTACGCCGCCCACACGGCCGCCGGGACCGGCATCGGCACCTGGAAGCCCCGTTCGGCGTACACCGCCATCCGCTGCAGGTCCCCCACCATCAGCTCGATGAACTGGCGCTCGTCCGCGCCGAAGTCGTCGAACCCCAGCTCCGGCGCCGAGGCCGACCAGTCCGGGCCGGGCCACTGCCGCCGGGCCGTCGCCAGCGCCCGCCGCGTCATGTAGGGCTTGGCGACCAGGATCCCGCTCCGCACCGCGATCCCCCGTCCCCGCAGCAGCCGCCGGGACGCGGTGATGTTCTCCCCCGTGTTGGCCGCCGTCCCCTCCAGCAGCAGGGCCTCCGCCGGGACGCCGTGCGCGCGCACCACCCGCCCGAACACCTCCGCCTCGGTCTCCGCCCAGTCCGAGGTGATCTTGCCGCGCCCGCCGGAGACGACCACCAGCGGCGCCCGGCCGGCCAGCCAGAGCCGTGCCGCGTGAGCCGCCACCCGCGTGTCGTGGCACCCCAGCGCGAGGATCACGTCAGCCTTGGGGAGGGGGTCGGACACGACGAGGTGGTCCCAGATCGTCCTCGCCAGTTCGCGCGCCCGCGCGTCCACAGGAGACTCCACCGGGCCATTGTCCCCGGCGCTCCGCATGTCGGGCTCCCATCGGGCGGACCGTCCCGATAACGTTCAACTGTTTTGCTACTTACGCAAGAATCATGTGGAACTCGACCGCGAAAGGACGGTGTGGTGTGATCACAGTCCTGGTGCTCGTGTCCCTGCTCGCCCTGTTCGGCTTCTGCCTGCCCCGCCTGCTCCGCCCGATGCCGGCACGAGCCGCGCACGACCCGCCGCCCGCCGGGGCCGGGCACCCGGAGTCCATGGTCGCCGAACTCGATCCCGCCGACGAGGAGTACCTGGCCGGCCTCGCCGACGAACTGTGGCCCGAGGACGAGTACCTGGAGCTGGAGCCCAGCACCGACGGCGAGGAGGAGCCCGGCGGCAGCGGCATGCGCCGGTGAACGCCGCCGCTCCGGCCCGTGGTAGGCATCGGGGATGAGCACCGACCCGCCGCTGCTGCTGGCGCTCGACCTGACCGGCACCTTCGCCTTCGGGCTGAACGGGGCGCTGACGGCGGTGCGTGCGGCCCGGCTGGACGTGGTCGGCGTCGTGTCGCTCGGGATGATCACCGCGCTCGGCGGCGGGGTCATCCGGGACGTCCTCATCGGCGCGATCCCGCCCGCCACCTTCGTGGACTGGCGCTACTTCGCCCTCGCCGCGGGCGGCGGGCTGATCGCGTTCATCTTCAGCAGGCGGCTGGACCGGCTCGACATGCCGATCACGGTGATGGACGCGGTCGGGCTGAGCACGTTCGCCGTCATCGGCGCGAGCAAGGCGCTCGCCGCCGGCCTGGACGTCGCGCCCGCGCTGCTGCTCGGGGTGGTCACCGCGGTGGGCGGCGGCACGATCCGGGACGCCCTCGTCCTGCAGATCCCGACGGTGCTGCGCAGCGACCTGTACGCGATCCCGGCCCTCGTCGCGGCCGGGATCACGGTCCTGACCCTCGAGACGGGCAGCTACGGCCTGCCGTCGGCGCTGGGCGCCGTGGCGGCCTGCTTCATCATCCGGATGCTCGGCGTCCGCTACAAGCTCCAGGCCCCGCGCCCGCCGGGGAAGCGCTCGGTGGCCGGCCCGCCGGACGACGACGCCGCGCCCGGCCCGGACTCCGGCCGGGGCTGAGTCAGCGGGCCAGCCAGGCGAGGGCGGCGACGACCAGCGCCGCGGTGCCGGTCTCCAGCGTCGGCTGGACGACCGGGGCGAACGCGGGCGAATGGTTCACCGGGACGTCCTGCGCGACGCGCCCGGCCTCCTCCGCCCGACGGTAGAGGTCCGCGTCGGTGCCGCCGAGCCCCCAGTAGGTGTAGGGGACGCCCAGCGCGGCGGGGATGTCGCTGAAGTCCTCGCTCGCGGTCTGCTCGGGCAGCGTGACCGCCCGGTCGCCGAAGGCGCCGGCGAAGGCGCGCGCGACCCGGTCGGTCGCGTCCGGGTCGTTGGCGGTCAGCGGGAACCGGTCGAACAGCTCGAACTCCGGCTCCTTCGGGCAGCGGGACGCCTGGCACTCGGCGGTGACGATGCGGCGGACCGCCTCCAGGATGTCGCTCCTGGTCCGCTCGCTGTAGCAGCGCAGGTTGAGCCGCAGCACGGCGCTGTCGGGGATGACGTTGCTCTTCGTGCCGGCCTGGATGCTCCCGACCGTCAGCACCGCCGTCTCCCCCGGCGGGGTCACGCGCGAGACGACCGTCTGCAGCCGCACCACGATCATCGCGGCGAGCACGACGGGGTCGACCGCCGCCTGGGGCATCGAGCCGTGCCCGCCCTTCCCGTGCAGGGTGATCCGCATGCTGTCGGCGGTCGTGAAGACGGGACCGGACCGGGTGCCGACCTGCCCGGCCGGCGCGGCCAGGACGTGCTGCGCCAGCGCCACGTCCGGTTCGGGGATCAGGTCCGCGAGACCGTCGTCGACCATGCCCCGGGCGCCGCCGGAGGTCTCCTCGGCCGGCTGGAACAGCGCGACGAGGCTCCCGTTCCAGTGGTCGGTGGCGGCCGCCAGCAGCGACGCCGCCCCCAGCAGGCAGGTCACGTGCACGTCGTGCCCGCAGGCGTGGGCCACCGGCACCTCGTTGCCGTCGCCGTCGGTGGCCGTGGCGGTGCTGGCGTAGTCGAGCCCGGTCGCCTCCCGCACCGGCAGGGCGTCCATGTCGGCGCGCAGCAGCACCGTGGGGCCGTCGCCATTGCGCAGCACGCCGACCACGCCGGTACCGCCGACGCCTTCGCGCACGTCGAGGCCGTCCGCCCGGAGGCGCTCGGCGACCTTTCCCGCAGTCCGGCGCTCCTGGTGCGACAGCTCGGGGTTCCGGTGCAGGTCCCGGTAGAGGTCCTCCTGCCATGCGCGTACGGCGTCCGATCCGGCCAGGACGGGCGACGCGGACGATGCGACCGCCATGGTGCCTCCTGCCATGCGCCTGGATGTACGCGGGTCACATGCCCGGTCAGGGGGATTCGAACAGGGCGCTCACGGACTCGCCGTCGTGGATGCGGCGGACGGCCTCGGCCAGGGCCGGGGCGATGGACAGGACGCGGAGCTTCTCGCTGCCGTCCGGGACGGGCACCGTGTTGGTGCAGACGATCTCCAGGACGTCGGGCTGCGCCGCCAGGCGCCGCAGGGCACCGGCGGCGAAGAGCCCGTGGGTGCAGGCGACGCGGATCGTGCGGGCGCCGAGCTCGCGGAGCCGGTCCAGCAGCTCCAGCACCGTGCTGCCCTTGGCGATCTCGTCGTCCAGGACGATGACGTCGCGCCCGGCGACGTCGCCGATGACCGAGCTGATCTCGACGCGGTCGTCGGGGAACCGCTGCTTGGCGCCGACGGCGACCGGCACGCCGAGGCGGCGGGCGAAGGCCGCCGCCTCCTTGGCGTTGCCGAGGTCGGGCGACACGACGGTGGTGCGCGACAGGTCGTGGCCGCGGAAGTGGTCGGCGAGCTCGCGCAGCGCGTGCAGGTGGTCGACGGGGACGGAGAAGAACCCGTGCACCTGCGGCGAGTGCAGGGTCATGGCGAGGACGCGGCTCGCGCCCGAGGCGACGAGCAGGTCGGCGACCAGCCGCCCGCCGATGGAGATGCGCGGCGCGTCCTTCTTGTCCGAGCGGGCGTAGGAGTAGTGCGGCATGACCACGGTGATGCGGCTCGCCGACGCGCCGCGCGCGGCGTCGCACATCAGCAGCAGCTCGACGAGGTGCTCCTGTACGGGCGCGACCAGCGGCTGGATCAGGAAGACGTCCCGTTCCCGGCAGTTGGCCTGCAACTGCACTTCCAGGCAGTCGTTGGCGAACCGGTCGACCCGCGAGGGGCTCAGCGGCACGCCCAGGTGGGCGCAGACCTCGGCGGCCAGTTCCGGGTGGGCGCTGCCGCCGAACACCGCGATCTCTCGCACCATCCGCTCCTCACATGATCGACCGCGATCATGCTAGAGGGCGGCGGGTCAGGCGGTCGGGAGGGGCTCGCCGGTCTCCAGGAGCGTCTTCAGCCCGGACAGGACGTGCGGCCAGCCCTGCTCGGACATGCCGAGCAGCGCCTCGCCGGCCCGGTGGAGGACGGTCAGCTTGACCGTCTCGCCCACGGGCTCGATGTCGAAGGTCACCGTGGAGCGGGGCTCCGCCATGAGCTTCTGGCGGGTCTCCTCGTCCACGCCGACGCTCTTCGCCCATTCGGGGGTGAACGTGTGCCAGGTGTAGGAGAGGCGGCGGCCGGGGTCGGCTTCGAGGACGACCTGCTCGGGGTCGGCCGTCGTCGCGTTCTCCTCGTGCCAGGTGATCGCGGAACCCGGCTTCCAGTCGGTCTCGAAGGAGACGCCCCAGTAGCGGCGCGTGAAGGCGGGATCCGTGAGGGCCTCCCAGAGGCGCTCCGGCGTGGTGTTGATGTAGGTCGTGTAGACGAACTCGCTTGCGGTCATCGGCGTCTGCTCCAATGCGGTCTTCAGGTCGGCGAGCGCGCGCGCCCGCTCCCGGTCGTACCGGCTCATCCAGCGGTCCGCGATGGCGTTGATGGGCGCGGCGTCGAGGTAGTGGAGCTTCTCGCGCCCACGGCGCACGGTCGTGACGAGGCCGGCGGCCTCCAGGACCGCCAGGTGCTTGCTGACCGACTGCCGGGTCATCTCCAGCCCGGCGCACAGCTCGCGGAGGGTCTGGCCGCTGCGGGCGTTGAGGCCGTCCAGCAGCCGGCGGCGGCTCGCGTCGGCGAGCGCCTTGAAGATCCCGTCCTCGTCCATGCCGCCGTCCAAACATGCAGCCATCCGGTTGCCTGAAAGATTAGGCAACCGGATGGCTGCATGTCAAGGGCGCCGCCCGCTAGGGCTTGCGGCCCACCGCGCCGTAGGCGTCGACGGCCTCCGGCTCGCCGGGCGTCTCCGGGCGCCAGTGCGTGACCGGGACGATCCCCGGCTCCAGCACCTCCAGCCCCTCGAAGAACCCCGCGATCCGCTCCGGCGTGCGCAGCACGAGCTGCGCGTTGCCGGCGGCGTTCCACACCTCCACGATCCGGTCGGACGCCTCGCCGTGGACGACGTTCGTCCCGTCGTACATGGCGAAGTAGCTGCCGGAGGGCACCGCGGCCATGAGCCGCCGCACGATCCCGTACGCCTGCTCGTCGTCGGGGATGAACTCCAGGATGCCCATCAGCGTGAACGCCACCGGCTCACTGAAGTCGAGCGTCTCGGCGGCGCCCTCCAGGATCGCCTCGGGCTCCCGGAGGTCGGCGTGGATGTAGGACGTGTGGCCCTCGGGCGTGCTGGTGAGGAGCGCCTTCGCGTGCTCCAGCACCAGCGGGTCGTTGTCGACGTAGACGATCCTCGACTCGGGCGCGGCCCGCTGGGCGACCTCGTGGGTGTTGTCGACCGTGGGCAGGCCCGTCCCGATGTCGATGAACTGGCGGATGCCGGCCTCGGCGGCCAGATGCCACACGACCCGGTTCAGGAACAGCCGGGACGCGCGCGCCAGCCGGGCCACGTCCGGCAGCATCCCGAGGATCTGGTCGCCGACCTCGCGATCGACCGGATAGTTGTCCTTGCCGCCCAGCCAGTAGTTCCAGATGCGCGCCACGTGCGAGACGCTCGTGTCGATGTCGGGGCCGGGTCTCTTTTCGCTCATGCGCACCTCCTACAGACCCCTTCCCAGCCCCGCCCCGCGTCAGTCCTCATCCACCTCGTTCGTGAGGACCTTGCCGCCGGCGGCGTCGATGGTGAGCTCGTGCTCGGCGCCGTCCCGTCCGGCGACATCGACCTCCCAGACGGCCTTGCCGTGCTCGGTCTCGAAGCCGGCGGACGTCACACGGCCGGGGACCGCCTTCAGCGCCGCGTCCGCGGCGGCCGCCGCGGTCACCTTCGCGCCGCGCAGCGCGGCGGGGTCGTCGGTGCCGTCGTCGCCGTCGCGGTCGTCGCCGTCGCGGTCGTCGGCGCGGTTCGCGAGGACCTTGCCGTCGGCGGCGTCGACGGTCACCTCGCGCCGCTCCCCGTTCTCGGCGACCACGTCGGCCTCCCAGGCCGTCCTGCCCTGCTCGTCGTCGAGCTCGATCTCCGCGACCGTGCCGGGCGCGGCCTTCAGCGCGGCGTCCACGGCCTGCGCGAGCGAGACGGCCGTCTCCGGGGCGCCGCCGTCGTGCCCCTCCCCCGCCCGGGTGGCGCGCGGGGCCGGGTCGTCGCCGGGGGCGGCGGCGACGGCGGCCGTCGCTCCCCCGCCGGCCAGGACGCCCGCGGCGACCACCGTCACCAGCAGCCCGCGGCCCGTCAGCATGCGCCGTGCGTTGATCTTCATCGGTTTCCCGCCTTCCGTGTCGTCCGACCTTGCGCCACCGACGATGCCGGGCGTTCCTGTAGCGCTCCTGAAGCAACCTGAAGCCGTCTTCAGCCGCGGTTTGGCAGGCTGAGGGCATGCGCCTGCTCATCGTGGAGGACGAGAAGCGCCTGGCCACGTCGCTGGCGCGGGGGCTGACCGCCGAGGGCTTCGTCGTCGAGGCCGTCCATGACGGCGCCGAGGGCCTGCACCGGGCGCTCGGCGGCGGCTACGACCTGATCATCCTCGACATCATGCTGCCCGGGATGAACGGCTACCGGGTGTGCGGGGCGCTGCGGGCGGCGGGCGATGAGACGCCGATCCTGATGCTGACCGCCAAGGACGGCGAGTACGACGAGGCCGAGGGCCTGGACACGGGCGCCGACGACTACCTGACGAAGCCGTTCTCCTACGTGGTGCTGGTGGCGCGCGTCCGCGCGCTGCTGCGCCGCCGGACGCGCGGCGCCGCGCCCGCCATCGTGCTCGGCGACCTCACCGTGGACCCGGCGGCCCGCCGGGTGTTCCGGGGCGACGCCGAGGTGGAGCTGACCGCCAAGGAGTTCGCGGTGCTGGAGCACCTGGCGGCGAACGCGGGGCGGGTGGTGTCGAAGGCGCAGATCATGGAGGCGGTCTGGGACTTCGCCTACGACGGCGACCCCAACATCGTCGAGGTGTACGTGAGCGCGCTGCGCCGCAAGCTGGACGTCCCGTTCGGGCGCCGGTCGATCGCGACGGTGCGCGGCGCGGGGTACCGGCTGGCCCGGGACGGGGGCGCCTGACATGGCGGGGCGGCCGGGGTCCGTCCGGGCCCGGACGACCATCGGCGCGACGGCCGTGGTGGCGGGCGCGCTGGTCGCCGCCGGGCTCGCGGTGGTGCTGCTGCTGCGCGCGAACCTCGCCGGGCAGGCGGACCTGCGGGCCGAGGTGGCGGCCCGGGAGGTCGCGTCGCAGCTCGCGACCGGCGTCGCCTACGGGAGCCTCGACCTGCCGGACGCCGAGGACCACCCGGTGCAGGTCGTCGGCGAGGACGGCCGCGTCCGGGCGGTCAGCGAGGACCTGCAGGCGGTCCACGGCACCGGCTCCCCCGGCGTGCGGCCGGGCTCGGCCCCGCGCGGCGGCGACGATGACGACCCCGGCGACGACCCGGGGCGCGGCGAGGTGTCGGACGACGAGCCGAAACTCACCACCGGCACCGCGACCGTGGACGGGCGCACCGCCGGCTACCGGTTCGCGGCGATCGAGGTGACGACGCCCCGGGACGAGACGGTCACCGTGTACGCGGGCGCCGACCTCGCCGCCGCGCGGGACGCGACCGGGACGGTCACCCGCGCGATGCTCGCCGGGCTGCCGCTGCTGCTCGCCGTGGTCGCGGGCGTGACCTGGCTGGTGACGCGGCGGGCGCTGCGGCCGGTGGAGGCGGTCCGGGCGGAGCTGGCGGAGATCACCTCGTCCGGCGACCTGGCGCGGCGCGTGCCGGTGCCGGATGCGCGGGACGAGATCGCGGGGCTCGCCGCGACGACGAACGAGACCCTCGCCGCGCTGGAGGAGTCCGTGGCCCGGCAGCGCGGCTTCGTCGCGGACGCCTCGCACGAGCTGCGCAGCCCGATCGCGTCGCTGCGCACCCAGCTGGAGGTGGCGGCGGCGCACCCGGAGCTCCTGGACGTGGACGGGCTCGTCGCGGACGTCGTGCGGCTCCAGCACCTCGCCGCCGACCTGCTGCTGCTCGCCCGCATCGACGCGGGCGAGCGTCCCCCGGCCCGTCCGGTCGCGCTCGGCGGCCTGGTCCGGGACGAGCTGGACCGCCGGGCGCCGCACGACCGGATCCCCGTCGAGGCGTCGATCGAGGCGGACCCGCGGGTCATGGGGGTGCCGGGCCAGCTGGTGCGGGTGCTCGGCAACCTGCTCGACAACGCCGAGCGGCACGCCGAGACGTCGGTGCGGCTGTCGCTGCGCGAGGAGGGCGGCCGAGCGGTGCTGCGGGTCTGCGACGACGGGCCGGGCGTGCCCGCCGGCGACCGCGAGCGGATCTTCGAGCGGTTCGTGCGGCTGGACGACGCCCGCAGCCGCGACGAGGGCGGCGCCGGGCTGGGCCTCGCCATCGCCCGCGACCTGGTGCGGGCGCACGCCGGGACCCTCGCCGTCGGCGAGGCCCCCGGCGGCGGTGCGCTCTTCGAGGTGCGGCTGCCGGCTACTTGAGGAGCTGGCGGGCCATGACCATGCGCTGGATCTGGTTGGTGCCCTCGTAGATCTGGGTGATCTTGGCGTCGCGCATCATCCGCTCCACCGGGAACTCCCGCGTGTACCCATAACC
>NZ_SMJW01000146.1 GCF_004348335.1 Actinomadura bangladeshensis
GGGGCGGCCAGCAGGACCGCCCACAGGTGCGACTCGGCGCCCTGCGACTCCAGCCGCCGCCGCATGCGGTCCACGCCGCCGCGGGTGGGCAGCGCCAGCCAGACCAGCAGCGGGTAGCCGGCGGCGAACCCGGCGACGAACACCGCCTCGCTGTGCGCGACCATCGCCAGCGGCAGGCCGATCAGGATGACGCCCTCGGCCAGCGCGAACCGCAGCAGCACCGCCTGCCGGAACATCATCAGCGCGGCCCGCGCCGCCGCGGCGGGCTCGGCGCCCGGCGGCATCGGGCGCGGCGCGCGGGGGCCGGCCAGCAGCGCGACGAGCGCGGCGGCGGCGAGCGGCGCGTAGACCCACGGGGGCGCGGCGTCGCGGCCGTCCCGCACGATCAGCGGCATGATCGCCAGGATGAGGACGGGCGCGGCGAGCAGCACCAGCATCATCGCGCGCAGCCGGCCGAGCTCGGTGCCGGCGCGCAGCGAGGCGAGGTAGCCGGGGTCGTCGCCCGGCCCCGCGCCGAAGACCGGCGCCATGTCCGGGCCGCCGTCGCCGTCCGGCGACTTCGGCGAGTACATCGAGAACGGGGGTGGCGCCATGGCTGCGCACTTTAGCCCGGCGGCGGCCCCGGCAGTAGATCCCACCAGGATCTTTGCGCCGTGGGCGGATCCGCGCCGGCCGATCGCTCACTTTCCGCGCGCCCGGCGCGGACCGCTACATTGACCGCCTATGAAGGAGCGTCACCTCGGGCGGAGCGGGCTGCTGGTGTCCCGGCTGGGTCTCGGCACCATGACCTGGGGGCAGGACACCGACCCGGACGAGGCCGCTGCGCAGCTCGTCGCGTTCGTGGACGCCGGGGGGACGCTCGTGGACACCGCGGACGTCTACTCGGGCGGCGTCGCCGAGCGGATCCTCGGCCACCTGCTGCGCGACACCGTCGACCGGGACGGCCTGGTCGTCGCGACGAAGGCGGCGATCCGGCCGAACGGCCGCTACGACGGGTCGCGCCGGCACCTGCTGCGCGCCCTGGACGCCTCCCTGGACCGGATGGACCTCGACCACGTCGACCTGTGGCAGCTGCACGTCTACGACCCGGCGACGCCGCTGGAGGAGACGCTGTCGGCGCTGGACGAGGCCGTCGCGTCCGGCCGCACCCGCTACGTCGGCGTGTCGAACTACGCGGGCTGGCAGGTCGCCAAGGCCGCCGCGTGGCAGCGGGCCTGGCCGGGCCGCGCCCCGGTGGTGTCGGCGCAGCTGGAGTACTCGCTGCTGCGCCGCGACATCGAGCGGGAGGTCGTGCCGGCCGTGCTGGACGCCGGGGCGGGGCTGCTGCCGTGGTCGCCGCTCGGCCGGGGCGTGCTCACCGGCAAGTACCGCACCGGCATCCCCGCGGGGTCGCGCGCCGCCGCCCCGCACTTCGCCGAGTTCGTCCAGCCCTACCTCGACGAGGAGTGCGCCCGGATCGTGGAGTCGGTGGTGACCGCCGCCGAGGGCCTCGGCCGCTCGCCGCTCGCGGTGGCGCTGGCGTGGGTCCGCGACCGGGAGGGCGTCGCCGCCCCGGTGGTCGGCGCCCGCACCGCCGCGCAGCTCGGCGCGATCCTGGAGAGCGAGGACCTGACGCTGCCGAACGAGATCCGCGGCGCGCTCGACGACGTCTCCGACACAGCTACGGGAAGCCCGTGACCGACAGCCCTGACCACTCCCGCGACCAGCCCTCCGCCGCCGAGCGGGCCGCGCGCGCCGCCGCGGCGATGCGCGCCGCCGAGGCCGCCGCCGCGGATCTCGACGGCCGCGCCGCGCCCGCGCCGCCGCCCGACCGGCCGGCGCGGCCGCCGGCCCGCGGCGCACAGGACGGCCTGCGCGCCCTCGCGGAGCTGTTCGCCTCCGCGGGCGTGCCCGCGCCGCTGGCGGCGCCGGCCGCCGCGCGGCTCGGCCCGGACGCCGCCGAGCGGCTGCGCGCCGACCCGTGGGGGCTGCTGCGGGTGCCGGGCGTCCGGCCTGAGCAGGCCGACCATTTCGCGCGGGCCGTCCTCGGCGGCGGCGCCGGGCCCGGCGACGTGCGGCGCGGGCGGGCGCTCGTGCTGCACCTGCTGACCGAGGCGGCGCGCGGCGGGCACACCGTCACCCCCGCCGCCGAGGTCCTCGCGGCGCTGGAGCGCGCCGGCGTGCCCGACCCGCGCGCCGCCGTGGACGCCGCGCTGGACGAGGCCGAGGTGCTGTCCCTCACCGAGGAGCCCGGGTTCGACGAGGAGTCCTTCGAGGAGGACGCCGAACCGGAGGAACCGGAGGAGATGCTCGGCGCGGCGCGCTGGGCGCTCGCCGAGGAGGCCGCCGCCGAGGGGTTCCAGCGGCTGACGCTCACCGCGGTGCCGCTGCTGGACGACGCGGCCGTCAAGGCCCTGCGGGACGGGCTGCCCGAGGACCGGTCGCTCGCGCTGACCGCCGCGGTGCGCACCGGGGTGAGCATCCTGCGCGGCGCGCCGGACGACCTCGCGGCGGCCGTCCTCGGCATCGCCGGCGCCGCCGCGGGCGCGGGCCTGCGGACCGCCGTCGCCGCCCCCACCGACCGCGCCGCCGCAGACCTCGGCGCCCCCGAGGGGGTGGCGGTCACGAGCCTGCACCGGCTCCTGGAACCGCGCGACGACCCGGCGGCGGCCCCCGGCGCCGTGGTGTACGGGCGCGGCGAGCGGCACCCGTTCGACCTCGACCTGGTCATCGTCGCCGACGCCGCGCAGCTCGACGTCGAGCTGTGCGCGGTGCTGGCCGAGGCGTGCCCGGACGGCGCCCACCTGGTGCTGTGCGCGGAGCCGGGCGCCGCGCCGCCCGCCGGGCCGGGCCGGCCGCTGGACGACCTGGAGGCGTCCGAGACCGTCCCGGTGGTCGCGCTGGACGCCGCGCCGCCGTCCGGTCCGCTCGGGACGCTGGTGGAGGCCGTGCGCGGGGGCGACCTGCCCGCCGTGGACGCGCCCGGCCGGGAGGTCGTCGTCGTGCCCGCCGCCGACCCCGGTGAGGCGGTGCACCGGGCCGTCCAGCTCGTCACCGACTCGATCCCCCGCGCGCTCGGCATCCCGGTCGGGGACGTCCAGGTCGTCACGGCCGCCGCGGGCGGCCCGGCGGGCGCCGGGGCGCTCAACGCGGCGCTGAAGGCCCGGCTGAACCCCGGGCCCGGCGCGTTCGGCGGGATGGACCCCGGCGACCGGGTGGTCGTCAACGCGCCGCTCCCCCAGGCGGCGGTCGGCGAGACGGGCGTGGTGACCGGCGGCGGCCCGCACGGCCTCGACGTCGACTTCCCCGCCGGGCCGGCCGTGGTCGCCCCGGCGGACGCGTCCCGGTTGCGGCACGGCTGGGCGGTGCCGGCGGCGCGGGCGCGCGGCACGCGCCGGCCCGCGGTCGTCGCGGTGCTGCCCGCCGGCGGGCTGTCCCGGCCGCTGGTGGCCGGCGCGTTCGGGCTGGCGCGCCGGCACCTGTCGGTCGTCCAGGCGGCCGGGCCCGCACTGGCCGGGGCCGTGCGCGAGACCGGGGCGGCGCCGCGCCGCACGCGGCTCGCGACGCTGGTCGTCCAGTGAGGTCGCGACAGGGTAAAGAAACCCCCGTGTCGCGGTTTACGGACGGCCCCGTATGGGACACGATGTCAACAGGGTCAGGCCCGTGAGGGCCGTGCACGGCATCGGGTGGAGGATCGACATGCGCCAGCGGGTCAGGCGGCTCGGAACGGCTTCGGCGGCGGTCTCGGCGGGGGCGCTCGTCCTGGTGCTCGCCGCGCCGGCGTCCTCCGCGGCCGCGGAGGAGTGCAAGAAGGGCGTCGACCCGGAGACGACGATCGAGAACTGGAAGTGCAACCTCGGCAACCTGCGCGAGGCGCTCACTCCGAAGACCCCGGCGCCGGCGCCCACCCCGACGCCCACGCCGAAGAAGACCGCCGCGAAGACGACGAAGAAGACCGCCAAGAGCACGCCGGCGAAGAAGGCCGCGAAGGCCCCGCGCAAGCCGTCGGCGCCCGCGGCCGGCGGGGCCGCGGGCGCGTCCGGGCCCGCGCCCATGACGGACGCGGGCGGTCTGAAGCCGTACTCCGGTCAGGCGCCGTCCGCGGCCACCGGGCTGCCGGGCGTCCTGCCCACCCCGGAGATCGCCGCGGACCCCAACGGCTACCGGACTACCGCGGGCGGCACCGCCGCGATGCCGCAGACGCGGCTCATCTCCCCCGTCGCCGCCTCCGGGCAGGACAACGGCCAGCTGCTGCTCGTCGCCGCCGCGGCGGGCGCCGCCGGAGCCGTCGGCGCCCTGAACATCAGCGTCGCGGGCCGCGCCCTGCGCCGCCGCAGGGCCCGCTAGCGACCGGCGCCGCGGACACCGACGAGCCGGCGCCGCCCCGCGGGGCGGCGCCGGCTCGTCGTTGGTCCGGAGGCGTCGCCCGCTAGTAGGCGGCGCCGATGGCGTGGATGCCGCCGTCGACGTGGACGATCTCACCGGTCGTGGCGGGGAACCAGTCCGACAGCAGCGCCGCGCACGCGCGGGCGGTCGGCTCGCTGTCCTTGATGTCCCAGCCGAGCGGGGCCGCCTTCGGCCACATGTCCGTCATGCCCTCGAAGCCGGGGATGCTCTTGGCGGCCATCGTGGCGAGCGGCCCGGCGGCGACGAGGTTGACGCGGATGCCCTGCGGGCCGAGGTACTTGGCGAGGTAGCGGGCGCACGACTCCAGGCCGGCCTTCGCCACGCCCATCCAGTCGTACACCGGCCACGCCTTGGTGGCGTCGAAGTCGAGGCCGACGACGGACCCGCCGTCCTCCATCAGCGGCAGGCACGCCATCGTCAGCGACTTCAGCGAGTACGTGGAGGCGTGCACGGCGGTCGCCACATCGTCCCAGGACGTCTCCAGGAAGTTGCCGCCGAGCGCGGTCTGCGGCGCGAACCCGATCGCGTGCACGACGCCGTCGAGGCGGTCGAACCCGTGCTCACGCAGGTTCCCGGCCAGGGCGTCCAGCTGCTCGGTGTTCATCACGTCGAGCTCGATCACCGGCGGCGGGTCGTCCGGGCCGGACGGCAGCCGCTTGGCGGTCCGCGCGGTGAGCGTGGGCCGCGGGTAGGCGGTCAGCACGACCTCGGCGCCCTGCTCCTGCGCGATCCGCGCGACGTGGAAGCCGATGGAGGCGTCGGTGAGGACGCCGGTCACCAGGATGCGCTTGCCTTCGAGAATTCCCATGGTCGTCAGTGCCCCATTCCCAGTCCGCCGTCGACCGGGATCACGGCCCCGGTGATGTAGGCGGCGTCCTCGCTCGCCACGAACCGCACCGCCTTCGCGATCTCCTCCGGCCGCGCGATCCGCCCCAGTGGGACCGCCGCGGTGATGGCCTTCTGCTGGTCCTCGCTGAGGACCGCCGTCATGTCGGTGTCGACGAACCCCGGCGCCACCACGTTCACCGTGATGTTGCGGGAGCCGAGCTCGCGGGCGAGGGAGCGGGCGAACCCGACCATGCCCGCCTTGGACGCGGCGTAGTTGGACTGCCCCGGCGAGCCCATCAGCCCCACGACCGACGACACCAGCACGATCCGGCCGGTGCGCTTGCGCATCATGCTCTTCACGGCCCGCTTCGCGACCCGGAACGAGCCGGTCAGGTTGGTGTCGAGCACCGAGGTGAACGACTCCTCGCTCATGATCGCCAGCAGCGTGTCCTTGGTGATCCCCGCGTTGGAGACGACCACCTCGACCGGGCCCTGCTCGGCCTCGACCTTGCTGAACGCGGCGTCGACGTCCTCGGCGTCCGTGACGTCGCAGCGGACGCCGAACAGCCCCTCGGGCGGCTCGCCCGACCGGTAGGTGACGGCGACCGCGTCGCCCGCCGCGGACAGCTCGCGGGCGATGGCGAGGCCGATGCCCCGGTTACCGCCGGTCACGAGGACAGAGCGACTCATCACGGACCCTCTCGTCTGCTTGCGTACTGTGACTTGCGGCACGACCCTAGCGGCCCGCACCCCGCCCTGCGGATGTGCCGAACCGACAAGATCCGCCGACCCGGCTTTGTTCTCGATCACCCGCCGGGCCTGCGGGTAGGTTGCTGAAGGTGCATGACATCGATCCCGCCTTCACCGCGCTGCCGCTTCGCGCGCTGGCCGACGCGGCCCTCACCCGGGCCCGGGAGCTGGGCGCCGAGCACGCCGACTTCCGCCTCGAACGCATCCGCAGCCAGACGCTCCGGCTGCACGACGCCGCCCTGGAGACCGCCCTGGACGCCGACGACGTCGGCCTCTCGGTCCGGGTCGTCAAGGACGGCACCTGGGGCTTCGCCGCCGGCATCGACCTCACCCCGGACGGGGCGGCGCGCGTCGCCGCGCGGGCCGTCGAGGTCGCCGCCGTCGCGCGGCCCGTCAACCGCGAGCCCATCGAGCTGGCGCCCGAGCCCGTCCACGGGGAGCGCACCTGGGTGTCGGCGTACGAGACCGACCCGTTCGAGGTGCCGACCGCCGACAAGATCGCGCTGCTCGCCGGGTGGAGCCGCCGGCTGCTCACCGACGACCGCGTCGACCACGTGGACGCGACGCTGCTGCAGGTCAAGGAGAACAAGTTCTTCGCCGACCTCGCCGGGACCGTCACCACCCAGCAGCGCGTCCGGCTGCACCCGGTCATCAACGCCGTCGGCATCGCCGGCGGCCTGTTCGACACGATGCGGACCCTCGCCCCGCCCGCCGGGTACGGGTGGGAGTGGCTGTCCGGCGAGCACTGGGACTGGGACGGCGAGCTGGCCCGCATCCCCGAGTTGCTCGCCGAGAAGCTCGCCGCCCCGACGGTCGACCCGGGCGCCTACGACGTCGTCGTCGACCCGTCCAACCTGTGGCTGACCATCCACGAGTCGATCGGGCACGCCACCGAGCTGGACCGGGCGCTCGGCTACGAGGCCGCCTACGCCGGCACCTCGTTCGCCACGCCCGACAAGCTCGGCACCATGCGGTACGGCTCCGAGGTCATGAACATCACCGGGGACCGCACCACCGAGCACGGCCTCGCCACCATCGGCTACGACGACGAGGGCGTGGCGACGCAGTCGTTCGACATCGTGTCGGAGGGCCTGTTCACCGGGTACCAGACCGACCGGCGCATCGCCCGCCTCACCGGCGCCGAGCGCTCCAACGGCTGCGCGTTCGCCGACGCCGCGTCCAGCATGCCGATCCAGCGGATGGCGAACGTCTCGCTGCGGCCCGCCGAAGGCGGCCCGTCCACCGACGAGCTGATCTCCGGCGTGGAGCGCGGCGTCTACATCGTCGGCGACAAGAGCTGGTCGATCGACATGCAGCGGTACAACTTCCAGTTCACCGGGCAGCGCTTCTACAAGATCGAGAACGGGCGGCTGGCGGGGCAGTTGCGCGACGTCGCCTACCAGGCCACCACGACCGACTTCTGGAACTCGATGGAGGCGGTCGGCGGCCCGCAGACCTACGTGCTCGGTGGCGCCTTCAACTGCGGCAAGGGCCAGCCGGGGCAGGTCGCGCCGGTCAGCCACGGCTGCCCGGCCGCGCTGTTCCGCGGCGTCAACATCCTCAACACGCTGAAGGAGGCGGGCCAGTGACCGGCATCAGGCCGCAGGAGGCCGTCGAGCGGGCCCTGGCGCTGTCCCGGACCGACGACTGCATCGTCATCGCCGACGAGGCGAGCACCGCGAACCTGCGGTGGGCGGGCAACACCCTCACCACCAACGGGGTGACCCGCTCCAGCCGCCTCACCGTCATCGCGCTGCGCCACACCGCCGACGGCGTCGCGGCGGGCGCGGTGTCGCGGTCGGCGGTCGGCGCCGACGGCATCGAGGACCTCGTCCGCGCCGCCGAGGCCGACGCCGCCGGCAACGACCCCGCCGAGGACGCCGGGCCGCTCGTCACCGAGGGCCCGGCCGGCGCCGGCGGGTGGGACGACGACCCGGCCGAGACCGGCATCGGCGTGTTCGAGGGCTTCGCGCCCGCGCTCGGCGAGGCGTTCGGCGCCGCGCAGGCCGGCGACCGGCGCCTGTACGGGTTCGCCAACCACGTCCTGACCTCGACGTTCCTCGGCACGTCGGCGGGGCTGCGGCTGCGGCACGACCAGCCGACCGGGCTGCTGGAGCTGAACGCCAAGGGCGCGGGCGGCTCGGCGTGGGCGGGCGTCGGCACCCGCGACTTCGCCGACGTGGACGTCGCCGCCCTCACCGGCGGCCTCGCCCGGCGGCTGGAGTGGGGCGAGCGGCGGGTGGACCTGCCCGCCGGGCGGTACGAGACGATCCTGCCGCCGTCCGCCGTCGCCGACCTGATGATCTACCTGTACTGGTCGGCGGGCGCGCAGGACGCGCACGACGGCCGGACGGTGTTCAGCGCCCCCGGCGGCGGCACCCGCGTCGGGGAGCGGCTCGCGGCGCTGCCCGTCACGCTGTCCAGCGACCCGGCCGCCGCCGGGATGGAGTGCGCCCCGTTCGTCGTCGCGCACGCCTCGGGGCGCGAGGCGTCGGTGTTCGACAACGGGCTCCCGCTCGGCGCCACCGACTGGATCCGGGACGGGAAGCTCGCCTCCCTCACCCAGACCCGGCACTCGGCCGCGCGGACCGGGCTGCCGGTCACCCCGCCCGTCGACAACCTGGCGCTCACCGGCCCGGACGGCGGCGCCGCGCTGGAGGAGATGGTCGCCCGGACCGAGCGCGGGCTGCTGCTGACGTGCCTGTGGTACATCCGCGAGGTCGACCCGCAGAGCCTGCTGCTGACCGGCCTCACCCGCGACGGCGTCTACCTCGTCGAGGACGGCGAGGTCGTCGGGGCGGTGAACAACTTCCGGTTCAACGAGAGCCCCGTCGACCTGCTGTCGCGGCTCAGCGAGGTCGGGGAGACCGGGCCGACGCTGCCGCGCGAGTGGTCCGACTACTTCACCCGCGCGGCCATGCCGCCGGTCAGGGTCCCCGACTTCAACATGTCGACGGTGTCCCAGGCGTCCTGACGCCCCGCAGGGCCCGCCCCGGCCGCGGGGCGGGCCCTGCGGGTCCATGGCGGGCGCGCCGCGGCCCGGGGCGAGCGCGCCGCGTCGGCGGGGGGCTCGGGCCTCCTCGGGGGCTCAGGCGTCCTCCAGGCGGAACCCGACCTTCATCGTGACCTGGAAGTGGGCGACCTCCCCGTCCTCGATCTGGCCGCGGACCTCCTTCACCTCGAACCAGTCCAGATGGCGGAGGGTCTCCGAGGCGCGCCTGACGCCGTTGCGGATCGCGGTCTCGACCGACTCGGGGGAGGTCCCCACGATCTCCGTCACCCGGTACGTGCGATCGGTCATCCGTTCCTCCCGATGCGTTGTTTTGACCCGTACTGCAGTCGCAGGCCGGACTCCATGGGCTTACCGTGGAAACGTGAAGGTCAATCCCCGCCACCAGCGGGAGCCGGAGGTCTACACGGTCACCGACGCTCCCCGCCCCATGTCAGAGGACATCGGATACCGGCAGCGCCGGTACCTGATCTCCATGGGCGTCCGCACGGTCTGCTTCGGCGGCGCGGTCGTGGCCGCGGTCGCGGGCGCGCCGTGGTGGCTGGCGGTGCTCCTGGTGGTCGGCGCCGCCCTGCTCCCCTACATCGCGGTGATCTTCGCGAACGGGGGCCGGGAGCCGACGACGTCGGCCGTGTTCGACGACCGCGCGGCGCACGATCACGGGAAGCCGACCCTGGAGCCGGAACAGAAGCCCGATTCCGGACAGCGACCGGAAATCGGGTCGTGACATTCTCTTGACTAACTGCGGGGGGTTTCGGTGTACGATTTGTACCGGCGCTCTGGTCCCCCGTCGGAGCGCCCGTGCCGGTGTTCCGGGCCCCCGTCGGAACACCGATGATGCGGCGCCGGGTGGATTGCCCCCGTATCCACCCGGCGCCGCTTTTCATTGCCCGGGGTCTCCGCCGGGGCTTCCCCGGCCCGCGCGGCCGCCGGCGGCCGGCGTCCCCGTGACCCGCCTTTGACCGGCGTCCGGGCGGAAGCACATTCGTTCGAGAAGGGCAAGGCCCTGGCCTGGCCTGCTCCGGCCACGGGCCGAAACCCGGTCGATCCGAACTTTTCGCCCGCGGATCCGCGGGCGGGCGCGATGTTCCGAGCCGGACGCCCCCGGACGGCCCCCGGACGGCCCCCGGACGGCCCCCGGACGGACTCCGGGCGGACTCCGGACGGACTCCGGACGGACTCCGCCGGCGCGCCCGGCCGTGGACCGATCCGTTCCGGGGCGCGCTGCGTACTGCTGAGCGGCGACGACACCATCCCCGCGCCCGAGGGGAGGCCCCGTGGACCCGGGATTCCGGCTGGACGGCCGCTACCGCATGGAACACCGCGCCGGACGGCGCGGCCCGGCGGAGGTGTGGCGCGCGCACGACGAGCTGCTCGCCCGCCGCGTCGCGGTCGCGCTCGTCGCGGTGCCGCGCGAGCGGCGGGCGCTGCGGCGTCGGCTGCGGGACTCCGCCCGCGCCGCCGCCGCGCTCGCGCACCCCGGCATCGCGACCACCTACGACTACGGGGAGGCCGGCGGCCCCGGCGGGGAGTCCCTCACCTACGTCGTGACCGAGGACCTGACCGGCGAGTCCCTGGCGGCGCGGCTGGAACGCGGCCTGCCGTGCGCGCAGGAGGCCCTGTCCGTGTGCGCCGAGGTCGCGGACGCGCTGGCCGCCGTCCACTCCTGCGGGGTCGTCCACGGCGATCTGAGGGCCGGGCAGGTGCTCCTCACCGAGGACGGTGTGAAGATCCTCGGGCTCGGCATCGCCGGAGCGGCCGGCGCCGGCGGGGCGGAGGCGGCGCGGGACGGCGAGCCGGGCCAGGCCGAGGACGTGCGGGCGTTCGGCGCGCTCCTCGCCGCGTGCCTGCCGGACGCGGGCGCGCCGCCGGAGAGCGGGCTGCCCGCGGAGCTGGCCGCGCTCGCGGACCGCTGCCGCGCCGCCGAGCCGGGCGAGCGCCCGCCGGCCGCCGAGGTGGCCCGCGCGCTGGCCGCGCGCACCGCGGCGGCCGCCGTCCTCCCGCCGGCGGACGCTCCCGGCGGGCGGCGGGCCGGTCCGCGGCGCGGGTACCGCCGGTTCCGGCGCGCCGCGGTGCTGGGCGGCGCGGCCGCGGCGGTGCCGGCGCTGGCGCTCGCCCCGCTGGCGGTGGTCCTGCCGACGCTGCGGGACGCGCCCGGCGGTGTCGCGCTGCCCGCACCGCCGCGCCGGTCCGCGCCGCCGCACTCCCCCGCGGACGGCCGGGGCGCGCTCCCGCCGGTTCCGGCCGCGCCCCCCAGGCCCGCGCGCGCGGCCCGTCCGGCGGTCCCGGCGGCGGACACGCGGGCGCAGGCGGTTGGCGCGCTCGCCCGGATGCGCCGCGCCATCGACACGGGCATGGCGGCGGGCGAGGTCGGCCCCCGCTTCGGCACCGACCTCGCCACCCAGGTCAGCACGCTGCTCAACGAAGTGGACGGCGGCGAGCCGGTGGACCTGCCGCGCCGGGTGGCGGCGCTGCGGTCGGCGCTGGCGGGACGGGCGCCAGGCGACGTCGCCCCCGAGCGCGCCGCCGGCCTGTCCGCGCTGCTCGCCGAGATCCCCGTGCGGCCCTGACCGGCCGGGCCCCTTGACGGGAGGCGCCGATGAGACGAACATCACACCTGGCCAGTTATGAGACAGATCGTTCATGTGTCTCACGACGGCCCGTCACGACACGGCGCGACGCGGCCCGGTACCCCCGTCCGGGAAACGGAGATCGGCGATGAGCGGACACGACGACGTGCCCGAGTGGGCACCCCGGAACCTGCCGGAGACGGGCGCCGGCGACGCGCCCCGCGCCTTCCTCGGCGCCTCCGATCCGGGCGGGCCGCCCGGCGGCCGGTGGGAGCCGCCGCGGCCGGAGGCCGGCGAGCCCTTCGACGCCTTCCGCCGGCCGGACCGCGCGCCCCGCCCGCCTGGCCCGGCGCACGCCGCCGCGAGACCGCCGCGGCGGCGCCGCCAGACCGCCGCGCGGCGCCCGCCCCGCCGGGTCGGCGGCGTCCTGCTCGGCCCCCTCGCCGGCGCGATCGGCCTGGTCCTGCTCACCGGCGCCGGCGCCTACGCGCTCGGCATGGGGGGCGGCGACTGCGCCGGCGGCGACGCCGTCACGGTCGGCGTGGCGGTGGCGCCGGACGTCGCGCCCGCGGTGATCCGGGCGGCCGGCCGGTTCAACGACGCCCGGCACGAGGTGGACGGGCGCTGCGCCCGCGCGCGGGTGCGCACCACCGCGCCGGACGCCGTCGCGACGCTGCTGTCGGGCAAGGGCGTGGCCGGGGTGACCGAGCGGCCGGACGTCTGGATCCCCGACTCGTCCCTGTGGCTCGAGCTCGTCGAGGGCTCCGGGCAGGGCGGGGCGGCGCCGGCCGTCCTCGGCGGGGTCGCCGCCACCCCGATCGTCCTGGCGATGCCGCGCGGGCTCGCCGTCCAGCTGCGGAACCTCGGCGCGCCCGAGCAGCCGTCCTGGACCGAGCTGCTGGCCGCGGCGGGCACGGCCTCGAACGGCGACGGCGGCCCGGCCGCCGGGACCGGGGACGGGGTGATCCCGCCGCGGCTGTTCCGGCTGCAGGTCCCCGATCCGGGCCGCAGCGCCACCGGCATGGGCGCGCTGATGCTGGCCGGCGCGCTGCTCGCCGGCGCCCCCGGCGGCGAGGCCGGGTTCGCGGGCGTCGTCCGGACGATCCGGGAGGGCGTCGCGGTCTCGGTCAAGGCGGAGTTCGACGCGTTCGACCCCGCCGTCGGCAAGGACAAGGGCGGCCGCTACCCCGTCGCGCTGGTGCCCGAGCAGGCGCTGTTCGGCTACAACGCGCGGCGGCCGGCCGAGCCGGCGGTCGCCGTCTACCCGGCGGAGGGGACGGTCTACCTCGACCACCCCGTCGCCGTCCTGTCGGCGGACCGCGCCAAGGCGGGCGCGGCCCGGCTGCTCTGGCGGGCGCTCGCGGACGAGGCCGCCCGCGAGGACGTCCAGCGGCTCGGGTTCCGGGCGCCCGGCGGCGCCGCGCCCGCCGCCTTCTCCGCGGCGAACGGCGTGAACCCCCGCGCGCCGAAGGCGCTGCCGGCGCCGTCCACCGCCGAGGTGCGCCGCACCATGCAGTCGTGGGCGCAGCTGTCGCTGAGCATCCGGATGCTCAGCATCATCGACGTGTCCGGGTCGATGGACGAGCAGGTGGCACCGGGCGTCACCCGGCTGCAGTCGACGGTCCGCACGGCGCAGGACGGGCTGTCCCTGCTGCCGGACGACACCGAACTCGGCCAGTGGGTCTTCTCCACCAGGTTGAGCGGCGACCGGGACTGGCGGGAGCTGGTCAGCGTCGGGCCGCTCGGGCAGCGGCTCGGCTCGGCCACCCGGCGCCAGCGCATGCTGAGCGCGTTCGCGCAGATCAGGGTGAAGGAGCACGGTGACACCGGCCTGTACGACACGGTCATGGCGGCGTTCGACTACATGAAGCGGACCTACAAGCCGGAGTACGTGAACTCGATCCTGCTGTGGACGGACGGACGGAACGAGGACCCGGGCGGCCCCACGCTCGGCGAGACGCTCGACCACATCCGCCGCGAGTACGACCCGGAGCGCCCGGTCCTGATCAACATGTTCGGCAACGGCGACGACGTGGACGTGGGCGAGCTGCGGCAGATCGCCCGGCTCACCCGCGGCGACGCCTACGTGGCCGAGACGCCCGGGCAGGTGCAGGCCCTGTTCCTCAAGGCGCTGTCCCAGCGGGTCAGCCCCTGATCCGGGCCGCCTTCGTAGTTGATTCTAGAACTACATTCGAGTTAAGTTAGCGTTCCGCTAGTAGCACCCTGCTGGCGGCACCCTGCTGACTGCACGAGAGGGGCCACGGCGTGCGCCGCACCGTTTTCAATGAGGACCACGAGGCGTTCCGGGACACGATCCGGGCGTTCATCGAGGCCGAGGTCGCCCCGGTCTACGAGGACTGGGAGAACGCCGGCCACCCGCCGCGCGAGTTCTACTACAAGCTCGGCGAGCTGGGCGTGTTCGGCATCCAGGTGCCCGAGGAGTACGGCGGCGCGGGCGAGACCAGCTTCAAGTACCAGGCGGTGGTCTCCGAGGAGTGCGCCCGCGCGGGCGTCGGCTTCGGCGGCTACGGGGTGCACGTCAACCTCGTCCTGCCCTACCTGCTGAAGTACGGCAACGACGAGCAGAAGAAGCGCTGGCTGCCGGCGTTCGTGTCCGGCGAGATGATGACGGCCATCGCGATGACCGAGCCGGGCACCGGCTCCGACCTCGCCGGCATGCAGACCACGGCGAAGAGGGACGGCGACCACTACGTCCTGAACGGCGCCAAGACCTTCATCACCGGCGGCGTCCTCGCCGACCGGGTCCTCGTCGTCGCGCGGACGTCCCCCGCCACGCCGGAGAACCGCCGCGCGGGCCTGTCGATCCTCGCCGTCGACACCAAGAGCGAGGGCTACGCCGTCGGCCGCAAGCTGGAGAAGATCGGGCTGCGCAGCTCCGACACCGCCGAGCTGTCGTTCAGCGACGTCCGGGTGCCCGTCGAGGACCTCCTCGGCGAGGAGGGCCGCGGGTTCGAGTACCTCACCCACAACCTGGCCGAGGAGCGGCTCGGCATCGCGACCAGCTCCTACGCCTCCGCCGCCGCCGCGGTCGAGTTCGCCCGCAGGTACGTCCAGGAGCGGACGGTCTTCGGCAAGACCGTGTCGTCGTTCCAGAACACCAAGTTCGTCCTGGCCGAGTGCGCCACCGAGGTCGAGGCGGCCCGCTCCCTCGTCGACCGGTGCATCGAGGCGCTGGACGCCGGCGAGCTCACCCCCGCCGACGCGGCCGTCTGCAAGCTGTTCTGCACCGAGGTGCAGGCCCGCGTCGTCGACAAGTGCCTGCAGCTGCACGGCGGCTACGGCTACATCCTGGAGTACCCGATCGCGCGCCTGTACGCCGACGCCCGCGTCACCCGCATCTACGGCGGCACCAGCGAGGTGCTGAAGACCATCATCGCCAAGGACATCCAGGTCTGACGGACGTCCAGGTCCGAGGGAGGGGCAGCGCAATGACTGACACCCGGGTGGCGCTCGTCACCGGCGCGGCGCGCGGCATCGGCGCCGCCACCGCCGTGCGGCTGGCGAAGGAGGGCTTCGCCGTCGCGGTCTGCGACCTCGACGAGGCCGCCTGCGCCGGCACGGTCGAGGCGATCACCGAGGACGGCGGGACGGCCCTCGCGGTCGGCGTCGACGTCGCCGACTCCGCGGCGGTGTCCGCGGCCGTCGCGCGCGTCGCCGCCGAGCTGGGGCCGCCCGTGGTGCTGGTGAACAACGCCGGCATCACCCGCGACAACCTGCTGTTCAAGATGTCCGACGACGACTGGGACTCGGTCATGTCGGTGCACCTGCGAGGCTCGTTCCTGATGAGCCGCGCCGCGCAGGAGCACATGACCAAGGCCGGCTGGGGCCGGATCGTGAACCTGTCGTCGGTGTCGGCGCTCGGCAACCGCGGCCAGGTCAACTACTCGGCGGCCAAGGCGGGCCTGCAGGGCTTCACCAAGACCCTCGCGATCGAGCTCGGCAAGTTCGGCGTGACCGCCAACGCGATCGCGCCCGGGTTCATCGCCACGGAGATGACGGCGGCGACCGCCGCCCGCGTCGGCGTCGACTTCGAGGACTTCAAGGCGGCCGCCGCCAAGGAGATCCCCGTCCGCCGCGTCGGCGTCCCCGAGGACATCGCGGGGACGGTCGCGTTCCTGGTCAGCGAGGACGCGTCGTTCGTGTCCGGCCAGGTGATCTACGTGGCCGGTGGTCCCCGCGCGTGAGGGGGCGGCCCGCGGGCGGGACCGGGAGGCGACCGAGGAGTCGCTGCGGGCGGCGGCGGTCGCGCTGCTGCGCCGCGGCGGCGTCCTCGCCGGGCTGAACCTGCGGCAGGTCGCCGACGAGGCGCGCGTCAACCGCGGTCTGGTCTACCAGTACTTCGGGTCGCGGCGGTCGCTGCTGCGCTCGGCGCTGTTCCACCGGTCGCGGCCGAACGCCGAGGACGCGGTGGACGCGGCCGGGCTGCCGCTGCGCGAGCGGCTGTCCCGGCTGTTCTGGACGAGCCTGCGCAACCCCGAGCCGGTGCGGCTGGCGACCCTGCTGGTCCTGGACGGCGACGACCGGCCCCGCGTCCTGCTGAACCGGGGCGCGGGCCGCGCCGACCTCGCCGCCGAGGCCGCGCGGGGCGAGCTGCCCGTCGCGGACGTGGAGGCCGTGCAGGCGGCGATCGCGTCCACGATCTACGGGTACACGCTGCTGCGCGAGCACCTGGCGCACGAGATCGGCATCCCGGCGGAGGAGCTGGACAAGCGCATGGCCGGGTGCGTGGAGGCCATGTTCGCCCGCCCGCCCGGCTAGGCCGCGCTCAGTACCTCCGCGCCCCGGCGAGCTGCCGCGACAGTGCCGCCGGGGCGCCGGCGAGCGACGGGCCGTACCAGGTGAGGTGCCGCCCGTCCACCAGCGCCGCGTCGAGGCCGGGGAAGGACTCGGGGCCGTCGTCCTCGGTGAACCGGTACGGCTCGTCGGGCAGGACGACCAGGTCGGCGCCCGCCGAGTTCAGCTCGGCGTGCAGCTCGTCCAAGGGGATCTTGGGGTAGCGGTCCGGGTGGTCCGCGTAGACGTTGGACACGCCGAGGCGGCGCAGGACGTCGCCGGTGAAGGTGTCGCGGCCGACGACCATCCACGGCCGCCGCCAGATCGGGATCACGGCCGTCCGCCGCGGGCCGGGGGTGAGGTCCGACCAGACGCGTGCCGCCTCGTCCAGCCAGCCCGGCACCGGGACCCGGCAGGCCTCCGCCAGCATGCGGCGCAGCGACACCAGGGCCTCGTCCACGGTGCGGATCTCCGTCATCCAGACCGTGATGCCCGCCGCGCGCATCGCCTCGATGTCGGCGGGGCGGTTCTCCTCGGTGTTGCCCAGGACGACGTCGGGCCGCAGCCCGGCGATCCTCTCCACGTCGGGGTTCTTCGTGCCCCTGACGCGCGGCACGTCCAGCCCCTCGGGATGGGTGCACCAGTCGGTGGCCCCGGCGAGCAGGTCCGGCGCGGTGACCGCGACCGTCTCGGTCAGCGACGGGACGATCGACACGACCCGGCGCACCCGGTCCGGGACGGGGACCGGGCGGCCGGTGTCGTCGCGGGGCGTCACAGCCCGCTCCTCAGACGTTGCGGCGGTACTGGCCGCCGACCTCGAAGAACGCGTCGGTGATCTGCTGGAGGCTGCACACCCGCGCCGCGTCCATCAGCACGGCGAACACGTTCTCCCCGGCCCGCGCCGCCTCCTTCAGCGCGGCGAGGGCGGCGCCGGCGTCCTCGCGGTGCGCGTCCTGGTAGGCGCGGACGCGGTCGAGCTGGGAGCGCTTCTCCTCCTCGGTGGCGCGGGCCAGCTCGATCGTCTCCGGCGTGCCGTCCGACGCCTCCGGCGGGCGGAAGGTGTTCACGCCGATGATCGGCAGGGAGCCGTCGTGCTTGCGCTGCTCGTACAGCATCGACTCGTCCTGGATGCGGCCCCGCTGGTAGCCGGTCTCCATCGCGCCGAGCACGCCGCCGCGCTCGCTGATGCGGTCGAACTCGGCGAGCACCGCCTCCTCGACGAGGTCGGTCAGCTCGTCGATGATGAACGACCCCTGCAGCGGGTTCTCGTTCATCGCGAGGCCCCACTCCCGGTTGATGATCATCTGGATGGCGAGCGCGCGCCGCACCGACTCGGCCGTCGGCGTCGTCACGGCCTCGTCGTAGGCGTTGGTGTGCAGGCTGTTGCAGTTGTCGTAGATGGCGATGAGCGCCTGCAGCGTCGTCCGGATGTCGTTGAAGTGCATTTCCTGCGCGTGCAGGGAGCGCCCGGACGTCTGCACGTGGTACTTGAGCTTCTGGCTGCGCTCGTTGGCTCCGTACCGGTCGCGCATGGCGACGGCCCAGATGCGGCGTGCCACGCGCCCGAGGACGTTGTACTCGGGGTCCATGCCGTTGGAGAAGAAGAACGACAGGTTGGGCGCGAAGTCGTCGACGTCCATGCCGCGCGCCAGGTACGACTCGACGTAGGTGAATCCGTTGGCGAGGGTGAACGCGAGCTGGCTGATGGGGTTCGCCCCGGCCTCGGCGATGTGGTAGCCGGAGATCGACACCGAGTAGAAGTTGCGGACGCCGTTGGCGATGAACCACTCCTGGATGTCGCCCATCATCCGCAGCGAGAACTCGGTGGAGAAGATGCAGGTGTTCTGCCCCTGGTCCTCCTTGAGGATGTCGGCCTGGACGGTGCCGCGCACGGTCGACAGGACGCGCGCGCGGATCTCGGCGGCCTCCTCCTCGGACGGCTCGCGCCCGTGCTCCTCGTAGAAGGCGTCGAGCCCCTGGTCGACGGCGGCGTTGAGGAAGAACGCCAGGATCGTGGGCGCGGGCCCGTTGATGGTCATCGACACCGACGTGGTCGGCGACGACAGGTCAAACCCGTCGTACAGGGCCTTCATGTCGTCCAGCGTCGCGATCGACACGCCGGACGTGCCGACCTTGCCGTACACGTCGGGACGCTCGTCGGGGTCCCGCCCGTACAGGGTGACCGAGTCGAACGCGGTCGACAGCCGGGTGGCGGGCTGCCCCTCCGACAGCAGCTTGAACCGGCGGTTGGTGCGGAACGGGTCGCCCTCCCCCGCGAACATGCGGGCCGGGTCCTCGTTGTCGCGCTTGAACGGGAACACCCCGCCGGTGAACGGGAACCGGCCGGGCAGGTTCTCGTTCCGCAGGAACCGCAGCAGTTCCCCGTGGTCGGTGTAGCGGGGCAGCGCGACGCGCGGGATGCGGCTGCCCGACAGCGATTCGCGGGTGAGCTTGGTGTGCAGCTCCCTGTCGCGGATCCTCACGACCTGCTCGTCACCGGAGTAGGACTCCACGACGGCCGGCCAGCCCTCGATCAGCTCGGCGCTGCCCGGCTCGACGGCGCGGCGCGCCTTCTCCAGGAGCTCCTCGACCTCGGACGCGTCGGTCAGTTCGGCGCGCACCTCGTCCAGCCGCTGGACGCGCCGCACCGCATCCATCTGCTTCAGCGTGGCGTCGTGGTAGCCGCGCACCGTCTCGGCGATGTCCGACAGGTAGCGCACCCGTCCGGGCGGGATCACGGTCGCGGCGCCGGTGGAGGTCTTCGTCGCGACCTCCGGCAGGGCGCCGTCCTCCAGTTCGAGCCCGTGCTCGCCGAGCAGGCCGCCGAGATGCCGGTAGAGGGCCGTCACGCCGTCGTCGTTGAAGGTGGCGGCGCTGGTGCCGTAGACGGGCATGTCCTCGGGCCGCTGCCCGAACGCCTCCCGGTTGCGGACGAGCTGCCGGGACACGTCCCGCAGCGCGTCCGCGGCGCCGCGCCGCTCGAACTTGTTGATGGCGACCACGTCCGCGAAGTCGAGCATGTCGATCTTCTCCAGCTGGGACGCGGCGCCGAACTCCGGCGTCATCACGTACAGCGACACGTCCACCAGCGGGACGATCGCGGCGTCGCCCTGGCCGATGCCGGGCGTCTCCAGGATGACGAGGTCGAACCCGGCGGCCTTGCAGGCGGCGACGATGTCCTCGATGTTCTCCGGCAGCTCCCGCGCGCCGCGCGTCGCCAGCGAGCGGAAGAACACCCGGTCGCCGTCCAGGGAGTTCATCCGGATCCGGTCGCCGAGCAGCGCGCCGCCGCCGCGCCGCCGCGTCGGGTCCACGGCCAGCACCGCGACGCGCAGCCGGTCCCCCTGGTCGACGCGGAACCGCCGCACGAGCTCGTCGGTCAGGGACGACTTCCCGGAGCCGCCGGTGCCGGTGATGCCGAGCACGGGCACCCGCCGCTCCGCGGCCGCCGCGCGCAGCCGCGCCAGGTCGCCGTCCGGCAGTTTCCCCGCCTGCAGGCAGGTGACGGCCCGCGCGAGAGCGCGCCGCTCCCCCGCCAGCACGCCGTCCACCGGGACGGGCTCGGCGGCGAGGTCGACGTCGCACTCGCGCACCAGCTCGTTGATCATGCCGGGCAGGCCGAGGCGCTGCCCGTCCTCCGGGGAGAAGATCCGCACGCCCGCCCCGGACAGCCGCGCGATCTCCTCGTGGACGATCACCCCGCCGCCGCCGCCGAACACCTTCACCTGCTCGGCGCCGGCCTCCTTCAGGCTGCGCGACAGGTACTCGAAGTACTCGACGTGGCCGCCCTGGTACGAGCTGATCGCCACGCCCTGCGCGTCCTCCTCCAGGACGGCGTCGACGACCTCGCGCACCGAGCGGTCGTGCCCCAGGTGCACCACCTCGGCGCCCTGGGACTGCAGGATGCGCCGCATGATGTTGATGGCCGCGTCATGGCCGTCGAACAGCGCCGCCGCGGTCACGAACCGGACCGGATGCACCGGCGCGTGCAGCTCCCCCGTCACCGTCCCACCCCAAACTTTGGACATCCAATATTTGGAAGTTAAAATAGTTTCCGTGCGCGGACGAGTCAAGACGGCATACGGTGATGCGGTGCCCGACACCCCCGATCCCATCGCCGAGGCCCACCGCCAGTGGAGCGCCCGCTGGCCCGAGCACGCCGACCGCATGGCGGCCGTCACCTCCGTCATGCGCGCCCAGCAGCTCCTGCTCGGGCGCATCGAGGCCGTCCTCAAGCCGTACGGCCTGACGTTCGCCGCCTACGAGGCCCTCCGCCTGCTCGCCTTCACCCGCACCGGCACCCTCCCGATGGGCAAGATGGGCGTCCGCCTGATGGTGCACCCCGCCTCGGTCACCAACGTGATCGGGCGCCTGGAGCGCCGCGGCCTGGTCGGCCGCGGCCCCTCCCCCGACGACCGCCGCGTCGTCCTCGCCACCATCACCCCCGCCGGCCGCGACCTCGCCGAAGAGGCCACCGCCGCCCTGAACGAGTCCGGCTTCGGCATCGCCGACGTCCCCGCCGCCCAGGCCGCCGACATCACCACCGCCCTC
>NZ_SMJW01000147.1 GCF_004348335.1 Actinomadura bangladeshensis
GGGTTGGGCGGATTAGTTTCGGCATTGCTCTGGCGGCGGACTCGCTCCACCAGGTGCCGTGGTCCATTGATGCGGGGTGTGCTTCGATCGCGGCTGGGCAGGCGGGGCAGCCGGTGTCCGTCCAGGCGAGGCGGATCTGGGCGGCTGCGGCGGTGGCCGCGGGGGTTCGGGCGCCCCAGAAGTCCATCACGTCGGCCGCTGTGACGGGTCTTTCGGCCGGGGTCTCGCGTGGGCCCTCGGTGCCGCCTCTCTTGAGCCAGGCCGCCTGCTCGGCGAACAACTGCCACGCCAGGGCGCGGGCCAGGTTCGCGGCGGTGAGCATGCTTGCGTAGGGGACGCGTCGCACCGCCACCTCCGGCAGGCCGAACCGGTGCAGCCCCGCCGTCTCCGCCCTGGCGCGCGTCGCGTCGTCCGGTTCCAGGGTGATGTAGACCGGCGCCCAGTCGCGGCCGAGGACGAATCGCTCCGGTTCGGCGGGCGGGCCGTCCTCGGGAGGCAGGATCCGGCCGGCGTCCAGGTCGGCGACGGTCCCGCGGACGGCGGCGGCGAGGACCCGCGCGGTGAGCCGGGCCGCCTGCGCGCCGAGCGGCCGGCCGCCGGGGGCCGTGGCCGCGGTGACCGCGATGTGCCGTGCCGCCCCGAGCACGTCCCGCAGCCGCTCGGGCTGACCGCCCAGCCGGTGCATCCGCTCTTTCAGGCCCGGCGTGACCTCGGTCACCGGCTCGGCGGTCAGCCGCCCCGATCCCAGCAGCCCGGTTGCGACTCGACCCAGACCCCGGTCGCCGACCGCGTCCCGCAGGTAGTCCATCCCCGGGACGGCGCGCGCGTCCGTCGCGACCAGGAACCGCGCGGTGACCACGCCGGGCACCGCCAGCACGAACCGCTCCCCCATCTCCCGCCTCCCGTCCAGGCACGCCCGCTCCGGCCTGCCGACGCCCCCAACCATGACTCCCGCACCACCACGGCCGCCCCGGAACGTGAACCTGTGGATAACTCGGCGACCACGACATCCCTGAGCATGGATTTGCGGGCCGGCCGCCCTCCGATGGCGTTGGCGCCGGCCAATGGCCGCCCGCTCCCCCAGCCGCCCGCGGGCCGCCCGACTCGCCCGCCGAATACCGGTCCGCCACGACCACCGGGCCGCCCGCACGTCCAGGGCGGCTCCGGGCGTCGGCGGGAATGGCGGCCTCGCCGTGGGGGCGGGTCAGCCGGTCAGGGGAGGGCGGTCACCGCGGCCTGGTATTCCAGGGATTCTCGTTCGGTGCGGAAGCCCAGTTCCTCATTGACGGCGATCATGTGCGCGTTATCGCCTGAGTTGTCCGTTTCTATTTCGCGGACGTCGGGGCGTTCGCGGGTCAGCCAGGCGAGCATCGCGGCCTTCACCCAGATGCCGATGCGGCGGCCGCGGTGCTCGGGGACGACGGCCGTGTCGTACTGGGCGGCCCGGCCGGCCGAGTCGTGCGGGACGACGATCTCGGTGAAGCCCGCGATCGCGGGGCCGTCCAGGGCGGCGACCGTGTAGAGGTCGTCGCCGCGCTTGGCGACGATCTCGGCCATCTCGCGGACGCGGCCCGCGTCCCAGAGGGCGCCCTCGTACTCGGCCAGGTCGGCCATGGCGTGCTTGGCGCGGGCCAGCGCGGTCGCGTGCTCGTCCGGCACCATGCCCTGCCAGCGGACGAGCTCGTATCCGGCGGGGGCGTCGGCCAGCAGCCGGGTGATGCGCTCCGGCGGGACGTCCGCCAGGCGCAGGAGCATGCCGCGCAGGGTGAGCACGCACTCGAAGCCCTGCGACTCCAGGAACGGCACGGCCGGGGTCCCGGCGAGGACCTGCGCGATCACGCTGGAGCGCCCGTCGGCGCGCAGTCCCTCGGCGGCGGCGGCGAGGAGGCGGCGGCCGAGGCCGCGGCGGCGGCGGCCGGGATGGACCTGGACGTCGATCTCGCCGGGGCGGCCGGCGCCCGGCTCGCCGGGGAGCCGCAGCGCCGCGACCGCGACCAGCCGGCCGCCGTCCGCCGCTGCCCAGAGCCGCTGCCGGGAGCCGGGTTCGGCGCACAGCAGCCGCCGCGCCGTGCCGGCCGGGTCCGGGGCGGGGTCCCCGGCCGGGTCGGCGGCGTGGACGGCCGCGAGCACCTCGTGCCACGCGCGGATCTGCGCGTCCGTCGGAGCGTCGAGCGCGATGACGTCCATCAGACTTTTGTACCGGATCCCGGCCCGGCGCGGCCGGGACCCCGGACATCCGGTGCCGGAACCGGGGTCAGGCGTCCCGCGAGAACGCGGCAAGGATGCGGTCGGCGGCGAGGGCCGGGGTGAGCGTCCCGTCCGCGACCTCCCGCTCCAGTTCCGGTGCCAGGTTCCGGACGGCGGGGTGCGCGTGCAGTTCGGTGAGCAGCCGGTCGTGCACCATCGCCCACGTCCAGCCGACCTGCTGGCGGCGGCGCCGGGCCTCCAGCTCGCCGGAGTCGCGCAGCCGGTCCTGGTGCCCGACGATCTCGCCCCACACCTCCTCCAGCCCGGTGCCCTCGCGGGCGCTGCAGGTGAGGACGGGGGTGTTGCGGACGCGTTCGTCGCTGCGCAGCATCCGCAGCGCCCCCGACAGCTCGCGGGCCGCGCGCCTGGCCTCCATCGTGTGGTCGCCGTCGGCCTTGTTCACCGCGATCACGTCGGCCAGCTCCAGCACGCCCTTCTTGATGCCCTGGAGCTGGTCGCCGGTGCGGGCGAGGGTGAGGAACAGGAAGGAGTCGACCATCTCGGCGACGGTCGTCTCCGACTGCCCGACGCCGACCGTCTCCACGAGGACGATGTCGTACCCGGCGGCCTCCATGACGACCATCGCCTCGCGGGTGGCCTTGGCGACGCCGCCGAGCGTGCCCGCGGTCGGCGAGGGCCGGATGAAGGCGTCCGGGTCGGCGGCGAGGCGCTGCATGCGGGTCTTGTCCCCGAGGATGCTGCCGCCGGTCCGGGTCGAGGACGGGTCCACGGCGAGCACCGCGACCCGGTGCCCCTCCCCGGTCAGCTTCGTGCCGAGCGCGTCGATGAACGTGGACTTGCCGACCCCCGGCACGCCGGTGATCCCGACGCGGCGGGCGTCCCCGGCGTGCGGGGTCAGCTCGACCAGCAGCTTCTGCGCCAGCTCCCGGTGGTCGGGACGGGTCGACTCCACGAGCGTGATCGCCCGCGCGATCCACGCGCGCGAGCCGTCCCGCACCCCGGTCACGTAGTCGTCGAGCCCCGGCCTCACGACGAGACGTGCCCCAGCTGCGCGGTCAGCTCGTCGAGCAGCCCGACCGCCGCGTCCGCGAGCACGGTGCCGGGCGGGAAGATCGCGGCGGCGCCGGCGGCGCGCAGCTCGTCGAAGTCCTGCGGCGGGATGACCCCGCCCACGACGATCATGATGTCGGCGCGGCCGAGCGCGGCGAGCTCCTCGCGGAGCGCCGGCACGAGCGTGAGGTGGCCGGCGGCGAGGGAGTTGACGCCGACGATGTGCACGTCGGCCTCGACGGCCTGCCGGGCGACCTCCGCCGGGGTCTGGAACAGCGGGCCCACGTCGACGTCGAAGCCGAGGTCGGCGAACCCGGTCGCGATCACCTTCTGGCCGCGGTCGTGGCCGTCCTGGCCCATCTTGGCGACGAGGATGCGGGGGCGGCGGCCCTCGGCGTCCTCGAACGCGGCGGTCGCCGCGCGCGCCTTCTCGATCGCGGTCACCTGTCCGGCCTCCTCCCGGTACACGCCGGAGATCGTGCGGATCTGCGCCGCGTGCCGCCCGTACGCCTTCTCCAGCGCGTCGGAGATCTCGCCCACGGTGGCCTTGGCGCGGGCGGCGCCGATGGCGAGCGCGAGGAGGTTCTGGTCCAGCCCGGACGCGCGGGTGCCGTTCTCGGCCGCCTCGGCGGCGCGGGTCAGCGCCTCCAGCGCGGACCGGGCCGCGTCCTCGTCGCGCTCCTCGCGCAGGCGGCGCAGCTTGTCGATCTGCTGCGCCCGGACGGAGGCGTTGTCGACCTTCAGGACCTCGATCTCCTGCTCGGCGTCCGGACGGTATTTGTTGACGCCGATGACGGGCTGCCGCCCGGAGTCGATGCGGGCCTGCGTGCGCGCCGCCGCCTCCTCGATGCGCAGCTTGGGCAGCCCCTCGTCGATCGCCTTCGCCATGCCGCCGGCCTGCTCGACCTCGGTGATGTGGCCCCAGGCGCGGCGGGCGAGGTCGTAGGTGAGCCGCTCGACGTAGGCGCTGCCGCCCCACGGGTCGATGGTGCGGGTCGTCCCGGACTCCTGCTGCAGGAGCAGCTGGGTGTTGCGGGCGATGCGGGCCGAGAAGTCGGTCGGCAGCGCGAGGGCCTCGTCCAGCGCGTTGGTGTGCAGCGACTGGGTGTGGCCCTGCGTGGCGGCCATGGCCTCGATGCAGGTGCGGGCGACGTTGTTGAAGGCGTCCTGCGCGGTCAGGGACCAGCCGGACGTCTGCGAGTGCGTCCGCAGCGACAGCGACTTCGGGTTCCGCGGGCCGAACTGCTTCACGAGCTTCGCCCACAGCAGCCGCGCCGCGCGGAGCTTGGCGACCTCCATGAAGAAGTTCATGCCGATCGCCCAGAAGAACGACAGGCGCGGCGCGAACGCGTCGATGTCCAGGCCCGCCTCGCGTCCGGCGCGGATGTACTCGACGCCGTCGGCGAGGGTGTAGGCCAGCTCCAGGTCGGCGGTGGCCCCGGCCTCCTGGATGTGGTAGCCGGAGATCGAGATGGAGTTGTACTTCGGCATCCGCTGCGAGGTGAACGCGAAGATGTCGGAGATGATCCGCATCGACGGCTGCGGCGGGTAGATGTAGGTGTTGCGGACCATGAACTCCTTGAGGATGTCGTTCTGGATGGTCCCCGCGAGCGCCTCCGGCTTCACCCCCTGCTCCTCGGCCGCGGCGATGTAGAGCGCCAGGACGGGCAGGACGGCGCCGTTCATGGTCATCGACACGCTCATCCTGTCCAGCGGGATGCCGTCGAACAGCTGGCGCATGTCGTAGATGGAGTCGATCGCCACCCCGGCCATGCCGACGTCGCCGGACACGCGCGGGTGGTCGGAGTCGTAGCCGCGGTGGGTGGCGAGGTCGAACGCGACCGACAGGCCCTTCTGACCGGCCGCGAGGTTGCGGCGGTAGAAGGCGTTGGACTCCTCGGCGGTGGAGAACCCGGCGTACTGGCGGATCGTCCACGGCTGGGTCGCGTACATCGCCGGGTAGGGGCCGCGCAGGTACGGCGCGATGCCCGGCAGGGTGTCGAGGAAGTCGAGCCCGGTGAGGTCGTCGCCGGTGTAGAGCGCCTTGACGCCGATGCCCTCGGGCGTGTCCCAGGTCTCGGCGTCGCCGTCGGGGACGGCGGCGCGCCACCGCTTGGCGGCCTCGTCGGCGGAGGGCGCCGCCCCGAGCTCGATCTCGGTGAAGTCGGGGATCATTCGTTCACTCCCAGATCGTGGAGGGTGGTCTCCAGCACCCCGATCGCGTCGCATCCGGCGTACACGTTGGCGTCGACCCCCTCGTACGTTCCCTTACCCGCGAGCCAGACCTTCACCGCGCCCGCCTCGCGCAGGATCCGCGCGGCGCCGGCGGCCTGCTCCGCGTACAGCCCGTCGCTGGAGCAGAGGCAGGCGACGGTGGTGCCGGACGTCCCGAACTCCTCGGGCGCCCCGGTGACCGTCTCGATGCCGCCCGCCTGGAAGAGGTTGGCGGCGAAGGACGCCCGCGCGGTGTGGACGGCGATGGGCCCGAGCGTCGCGAGGAACACCTTCGGACGTCCGCCGGTCGCGTCCGCGTGGGCGTCCGACCGGTCCCGCAGGGCCTCGAAGTCCTGCGCGTACGCCACCACGGGGAGGCCGCCGCCGGGCCGGGCCGGTGCCGGGGCGCGCTCGGGCAGCGTCTCGGCGAGGTTGGGGAACTCGCTGACGCCGGTGAGCGGGGCCTTGCGCCGGGCGATGTCCTCGCGGCGCCGCGCCCAGGTCGCGGCGAGCCGGTCGGCGACGAGCCCGGAGCCGAGGGCGGCGCCGAGGCCGCCGGCCTTCTCGATCTCGGTGAACCACGCCCACGCGGCCCGCGCGAGCCCCTCGGTGAGGCTCTCGGCGTACCAGGAGCCGCCGGCCGGGTCGACGACGCGGGCGAGGCTCGACTCCTCCAGCAGGAGGGTCTGGGTGTTGCGGGCGATGCGGCGGGCGAAGCCGTCCGGCAGCCCGAGGCGGGCGTCGAACGGCTGGACGGTGACCGCGTCCGCGCCGCCCACCCCGGCCGCGAACGCCGCGATGGTGGTGCGGAGCATGTTCACCCACGGGTCGCGGCGCGTCATCATCGCCGACGAGGTGACGGCGTGGATCCGCGCGGCCGTCCCGTCGGCGGCGCCGCTGACCTCGGCGACCCGTGCCCACAGGCGGCGCAGGGCGCGCAGCTTGGCGATCGAGGAGAACTGGTCGGCGTTGACGGCGAGGCGGAACTCGATCTGCCCGAACGCCTCGTCCACGCTCAGCCCGGCGCCGGTCAGGGCGCGCAGGTAGGCGACGCCGGCGGCGACGGCCGCGCCCAGTTCCTCGGCGTCGCTCCCGCCCGCGTCGTGGTAGGGGGTGCCGTCGACGGTGACCGCGCGCAGCTTCGGGAACTCGCGGACGCACCGGACGGCGAGCGCGGCGGCCTCGTCCAGGGATCCGGCGGCGCCGGTGCGGGCCTGCAGGCCGAGCGGGTCGGCGCCGAGGCCCCCGGACGCGTCGGCCGCGTTCCCGCGCTCGGCGACCAGGGCGAGGAAGGCGTCCCCGGCCTCGGCCGCCGCCGCGCCCGCGTCGAGCACGACGGGCGCGAGGTCGAGCAGGACGCCGCGCAGCGCGTCCGCGAGGCCGGCGACCGGCAGGCCGCCCTCGCCGAGCCGCAGCCAGACCGAGGTGGCGCCGTTCTCCAGGTCGGCGAGGATCGCCTCGCGGGCGGCGGCGGGGTCGGGGCCGGCGTGCCGCTGGCGGACGTCCCATCCGGCGATGCCCTCCCCGTCCGGCCGGACCTCCCGGACGTAGGGGGCCAGGCCGGGCCGTCCGGCCGGGGCGTCGCTGCGCGTGTAGAGCGCCGCGATCGGCACCCCGTCGTACGACTCGCGGGTCAGCAGACCCTCGATCTCCGCAAGGGGGGTGTCGTCGGTCGCCGCGCCGGACTTGCGCAGCACCCCCTTCACCATCTCCCGCCACCGGTCCCGCTCGGCCGGGGGGAAGGCGGCGGCCAGTTCGAGTTCCTCAGGCGGCACCGTCATGCCCTGGATCGTAGGCGAGCGACCGAACGCCGCTCTGAAGCGGGTCCCGCTGACCAGAATCCGGGACGGCCCGCGCCCGCCGGTTAGCGGCGCGGCGTCCGGGAAGGGCACGCCCATGACCCTGGATGCGCTCCCCGGCGACCTCTACCACATGCAGGAGCTCCTCGACGAGCGCGAGAAGGAGGTCGCCGGGCGGGTGCGCGCCTTCCTGGAGTCGAAGGTCGCGCCGATCGCGAACGACTGCTGGGCGCGGGCCCGGTTCCCCTTCGACCTGATCCCGCACTACGGGGAGCTCGGCATCGCCGGCCTCGGCTACGACGAGTGCCCCGGGGAGAAGCCGAGCAGCCTGCTCACCGGGTTCCTGGCGATGGACATGGCGCGCGTCGACCCGTCCATGGCCACGTTCTTCGGCGTGCACACCGGCCTCGCAATGGGCAGCATCGGCCGGTGCGGCTCCCCCGAGCAGCGCGAGCGGTGGCTGCCCGCCATGGGGCGGATGGAGAAGATCGGCGCGTTCGCGCTCACCGAGCCCGAGGGCGGCTCGGACGTCGCGCTCGGGCTGCGCACCACGGCGCGGCGCGACGGCGGCCACTGGGTGCTGAACGGCGCGAAGCGCTGGATCGGCAACGCCACGTTCGCCGACCACACCGTCGTCTGGGCCCGGGACGAGGCCGACGACCAGGTGAAGGGCTTCGTGGTGGACAAGGGGACGCCGGGGTTCACCGCCACGCCGATCGAGAACAAGATCGCACTGCGGACCGTCCAGAACGCCGACATCACGCTCACCGACTGCCGGGTACCCGAGTCCGCCCGGCTCGCGGGCGCGAACGGCTTCAAGGACACGGCGGCGATCCTGCGCCGCACCCGCAGCGGCGTGGCGTGGCAGGCGGTCGGGGTGATGCTCGCCGCGTACGAGATCGCCCGCGACTACGCGGTGGAGCGCGAGCAGTTCGGCCGGCCGATCGCGAAGTTCCAGCTCGTCCAGGACCTGCTGGTCAGGATGCTGGGCAACGCGACGTCCTGCCTCGGCATGGTGGTGCGGCTCGCCCAGCTCCAGGACGACGGCCTCTACCGCGACGAGCACTCGGCGCTCGCCAAGGCGTACTGCACCACCCGGATGCGGGAGGCCGTCGGCTGGGCGCGCGAGCTGATGGCGGGCAACGGGATCGTCCTCGACTACGGCATCGGACGCTTCGTCGCCGACGCGGAGGCGCTGTACTCCTACGAGGGCACCCGGGAGATCAACACGCTGATCGTCGGCCGGGCCGCGACCGGAATGGGCGCGTTCGTGTGATTCCGCCCGCCACTGGGGCGATCCAGGAGGCACCCCGGAAGCCCCACCGGCCAGGGGCGTTGCTAGAGTCGGCGCCGTACCGCCCCACCGGAACCTTGCAGAGGTAGAGCAGCACATGTCGACTGGCAGCCACGCCGGGCGCCCGAAGTCCTGGGTCGCCGTGGCCATCATCTTCGTCGGTTTCGTCGTCGGCGGCGTCGGCATCACCCTCGGCCCCGACTGGGTCGTGACCGGCGTGGGCGCCGCGGTGATCGTGATCGGCGGGATCTTCGCGCTGGCCGTCGACATCATGAGCGACGTCGTCGCGGACGAGCCCGGGCACTAGCGATGTTCGGCCGCCCCCCGCTGGAAGAGCGGATCGCCGCCCGGCAGCGCGAGCGCGGGCCGCTCAAGCCGGGGAAGGTCTTCCCGCACGCGCCCGCCAAGATGCTGTTCTTCTTCGGCATCGCCGTGGTCGTCATCACCCACGTCATCGCGCTGTCGATGTACTTCTTCGACCCGGGTCCGAGCACCGCTCCCTGACCCGGGCGCGGCGGCCGCCGGCGCATCCGAAGCGCACCGAGGGCCTGCCTCAGCGGCCTCTGTCCGAGCCGTTGGGCGGGCCCTTCCGCTTGTCGCCCAGGTAGAACAGCCCGACCAGCAGGAAGACGGCGACGGCGAGCAGCAGCACCAGCACGCCGACCACGGTCGATCCGGTCATCGGAACCTCTCCTTCCCGCCGGGCCCGTCGCCTCGGCGGCGTCCCAACCCGGACACTGCCCGCTGGACGGCGGGTCAAAAGAGGGTCAAGAAGATCCATTACCACCGTTTACGGACGGACCGGCACGTGCGGGCGCGGCGGCGGCGACGTACCGTCGGAGGGAAACGTGGCCGGCTGCGTCGCCCCGAGACCGAGGTGGTGGACCACCCTGCGATTCGGAGTCGAGGAAGAGTACTTCGTCGTCGATCCGTTCTCCCGGGAGGTCGTCCCCCGTGCCGCCGCCGTGGTGCGGCGGGCCGGCGCGGCGCTGGGCGAGCGCGCCTCCACCGAGCTCGTCGCCTTCCTCGCCGAGGCCAAGACCTCGCCGTGCCACGACCTCGGCAAGCTCCGCGAGCAGATCCGCGCGATGCGGGCGGCGATGGCGGCCGCCGCGGCGGCCGAGGGCGTCCGGCTCGCCGCCACCGGCACGCCCGTGCTGGGCGAGGTGATCCCCGCGCCGATCGCGGCCGGCGCCCGGTACGCCGAGAGCCTGGCGGTCTACCGGGGGCTGGACGACGAGCAGAGCATCTGCTCGTGCCACGTCCACGTCGAGATGCCCGACCGGGAGCGGGCCGTCCAGGTCAGCAACCACCTGCGGCCGTGGCTGCCGACGCTGCTGGCGCTGACGGCGAACTCGCCGTACTGGGCCGGGCGCGACACCGGCCACGCCTGCTGGCGGGCGATGGCCTGGTCGCGCTGGCCGGTGGCGGGGCCGCCGCCGTTCTTCGCCTCGGCCGCCCACTACGACGACCTCGTCGGGACGCTGCTCGGCTGCGGCGCCCTGCTGGACACCGGGACGGTCTTCTGGGACGTCCGGCCGTCGGCGCGGCTGCCCACCGTGGAGATCCGGCTCGCGGACGTCGCCCCGACCGCCGCCGACGCGGCCGTCTTCGCCGCGCTGGTCCGGGCGCTGGTGCGGGTGTCGTCGCAGGCGGTGGACGCCGGGGAGCCCGCGCCCGACCCGCCGCAGGAGATGCTGCGCGCGGCGTACTGGCTGGCCGCTCGGGACGGGCTCGCGGGCCGGGGCGTGGACGTGTGCACGGGCCGCCCGTCCGGTTTCCGGGAGCAGGCCGGCGACCTGCTGGCGCACGTGCTGCCCGCGCTCGGCGACGCCGGCGAGGTGGCGTTCGTCACCCGCGGTGTCCGGCGGCTGCTCGCGGGCGGGACGGGCGCCGAGCGGCAGCGCGCCGCCTACCGCAGGCGCGGCCGGCTGGCCGACGTCGTCGACGCCGCGCTGCTGCGGGACCGCTGACCCGCCGGGCGGTCCCGCGGTCCGGAAAGGCAACTTTGCACATTTCGCCCGTTTTCCCCGGTCAGCCGGGGGTACCTCTGCCCTGGATCGGTCACCGCCGGCGTCGGGGGACGCATCGATGGGCCCGTCTCGCACGGCCGCGCCCGGGCCGCGTACCCTCGATCCGATGCAGGTGACAGCAGCGAGCCCGGACGGAGCGACCGCGAGATGAGCCTCAGGCCCGGAGCACCGGGCGTGACGCCCCGGGGCCCGTTCCTCCATCCCGCGCTCTTCTACCGGGACGACGAGGAGTACCTCGCCGGCACCGTCCCGTTCGTGCGCGCGGGGCGGGCGGCGGGCGAACCGGTCGCGGTGGCCGTGCCGGGCCGCCGCCTCGGGCTGCTGCGCGACGCGCTCGGCGCGACCGCCCGCGAGGTCACCTGGCTGGACATGGCCGAGGCGGGACGCAACCCCGGCCGCATCATCCCCGGCGTCCTGCGCGACTTCGCCGACCGGCACCCCGGCGGGCGGGTCCGGATCATCGGCGAGCCGATCTGGCCCGGCCGCACCGCCGCCGAGTACCCGGCCTGCGCCCAGCACGAGGCGCTGATCAACTTGGCGTTCGCGGGCCGCGGCGCGTCGATCCTGTGCCCCTACGACGAGTCCGGGCTGGACCCCGTCGCGCTCGCCGACGCCCGCGCCACCCATCCGGTCGTGATCGACCGGCGCGGCGAGCGCGCGAGCGCCGACTACGCCCCGCACCGCGTGATCCGCGCCTACAACCGGCCGCTGCCGGAACCGCGCGGCGCGGTGGCGATGCGCTTCGACCTGGACGCGCTCCCCCGCCTCCGCGAGTTCGCCTGCCGCTGGACGGCGGCCCACGGCCTCGGCGCCGACGCCGTGGGCGACATGGAGCTCGCGGTCAGCGAGCTGGCCGCCAACTCCTGCCTGCACGGCGGCGGGGCAGGCACGGCCCGGTTCTGGGCGGAGGACGGCCAGGTCGTCTGCGAGGTCGCCGACGCCGGGACGATCACCGACCCGCTGGCCGGCCGGCGGCCCGCGGACATGAGCCCGCACGGCGGCCGGGGCATCCTGCTGGTCCACCACCTCGCCGACCTCGTCCGCGTCCACACCGGCCCGGGCGGCACCGCGACCCGCGTCTACCTGCGCACACGGACCACGGGCAGGCCGGCGCCCCGGTAGGGCGAGACTTGACCCCGGTTTCAGGTGCAACGGGCGAACGGCGGGAATGATGCCTGCGCCCGATCCACCGATCGTTATGGGGAACGATGCGTTTTCTAGTTCGCGCTCACCAGATCCCGGTCCGGCTGGCCGTGGGGGCCTTCATCCTGAATTCGGGCCTGTCGAAGCTCCAGGCCCTGGACGATGCGGCCGACGCGACCCACGGCATGGCGAAGACCGCCTACCCGTTCCTGGAATCGCAGGACGCGCGGACCTTCACCCGCAACCTCGGCAGGGCCGAGCTCGCGCTCGGCAGCGCGCTGCTGGCGCCGTTCGTGCCGTCGCTGGTCGCGGGCGCGGCGCTCACCGCGTTCTCCGCCGGGCTGGCCGGCCTCTACCTGCGGCTGCCCGGGATGCGCCAGGAGGGCGGCATCCGGCCGACCCAGGAGGGCATCGCGCTCGCCAAGGACACGTGGCTGGTGGGTGCGGGCGCGTCCCTCGTCCTGGACGAGCTGACCCGCCCGCGCGGCGACCGGCGCCGCCGCTGCGCGTGAGAGGATCGGCGCGTCCCTCCAGGAGGATGCGCCATGACCACTCCCTCCCAGCCGTCCCCGCCCGTCCGGACGGCCGCCGGCGCCGACCCGGCGGGCATCGCGGCGGGCATCGCGCCGGTCCTCGCCCGCGCCTTCGATGACGACCCGGTCTGGTGCTGGCTGCTGCCCGACGACGCGTCCCGGGTGCGGCGGCTGACCGGGCTGTTCGACGTCCTGCTGCGGCGGGTGCACCTGCGGCACGGCGCCACCGAGACGGCCGGCCGGGACGGCGCGGTCGAGGCGGCCGCGCTGTGGGACCCGCCCGGCCACTGGCGGGTGCCGGTCCGGCTGCAGGCGGCGCAGGCGGTGCCGCTGCTGCGGATCCTCGGCGCGCGGGTGCCGGTCACGCTGCGCACGCTCGGCGCGATCGAGCGGCACCACCCCCGGGAGCCGCACTGGTACCTGTCGGTGCTCGGCACCGATCCCCCGGCGCAGGGCCGCGGCCTCGGCGGCGCGCTGCTGCGCTCCCGCCTGGACCGCTGCGACGCCGCCGGCGTCCCCGCCTACCTGGAGAGCTCGAAGGAGCAGAACGTCCCCTACTACGAGCGGTTCGGGTTCCGGGTGACCCGGGAGCTGGCCTTGCCGGGGCGGGGCTGCCCGCCGGTCTGGCTCATGTGGCGGGACCCCGCGCGGGAGCGCTGAGCTCGTTCTCCACAGGGAGCCGACCGCCGGGGTCAGGTTCTTGTCATGGCCGCATGCGGTCATGCGCCGCGGACGTCCGCACGCGGGTGTGAGCGCGCGGCGACCGTCCGTTCGCCCGCCGCGTTCCTGATGCCCGCCATCCCGGGGCCGGACCCGGCGGAAGTCCCGCCAAACACGGTTGGCCTGATGCGGCCACCGGAAGCCCGGCCGTTCTCCCGCGCACCGGACCCGGCTGCGCGTTCCCCGGCCCGGGCCGCCTACCGTCGGGAGGGAGCCATTGCACTCCTCCCCCTCAGGCAAGGCGACCCTCAGGCAAGGCGATAGGTGAACGAGATGACCACGGCCGGGACGCGGGCGCCGGAGTCCCCGCTCGCCCTGCACAGGCCGGGTCCGGCACGCGTCCAGGACTACCTCCTCGGCGGCAAGGACAACTACTCCTGCGACCGCCGCCTCGCCCACCGGATCCTGGAGGTCCTCCCGCAGGCGGCGGAGGCCGCCCGCGCCGCCCGCGCGTTCCTCGCCGGCTCGGTCCGGCTGCTGGCCGAGCGCGGCGTCCGGCAGTTCGTCGACCTCGGCTGCGGCCTGCCCCGGGACGACAACCTGCACCAGATGGCCGCCCGGCACATCGCCGGCACCCGCGTCGTCTACGTCGACCGCGACCCGCTCGTCATCGCCCACGCCCGCGCGCTGCTGATCGACGACGGCAACATCGCGGCGCTGCGGGCCGACGTCCGGGACCCGGACGCGGTGCTGGGCAGTCCCGAGGTGCGGCGGCTGATCGACCCGTCCGAGCCGGTCGCGCTGGTGCTGTCGTCCGTCCTGCACTTCCTGCCCGGCGCCGCCGACATCGTCGCGGGCCTGGCCGCGTCCGCCGCACCGGGCAGCGCGCTGGTCGTCTCGCACCTCACCGCCGACTTCGCCCCGGGCGCGACGGCCGAGGCCGCGCGGCGCTACCGCGAGGCGAGCGGCGTCCCGCTGTACCCGCGCCGCGGCGCGGACGTGGCGCGCCTGCTCGGACCGTTCCGCCCCCTCCCGCCTGGGGTGGTGCCGCTCACCGGCCCGGCCCCCGGCGACCCGCTCCTGTACGGCGCCGTGGGCGTCCGCTGAGCCGTCCGGAACGGTGTGTCATTGATCACACCGACACCCTGGGCGCGGGCTCCGGCTCCGGCCGCGGCGCCCCTGCTCCGGCCTGTCGTACGGCTGTTCCCGTCCCGTCACGCTGAGTCAGCCGAGGGCCCGCTATCTCACAAAAATCTCATTCACCCGTTAGAGACGGTAACGGTTCGGCCCCTATGGTGGCCCCCGATGCCGACGAACACCCTGCCTTCAGCCCAGACGACCGGTACTGCCTCGGGGCACGCCTCGCGGATGGGGTGGCTCGACGCCCTGCGCGGCCTCGCCGCCCTGGTGGTGGTGTTCGAGCACTCCCTGGACGTGCTGCTGCCCGAGGTGCGCAGGACGGCGAGCCCCTGGTTCGACTTCGGCCGGTACGGGGTGTTCGTGTTCTTCCTCGTCAGCGGCTACGTGGTGCCGTTCTCGCTGCAGCGGCGCGGCAACGTCCGGGAGTTCTGGGCCGGGCGGTTCTTCCGGCTGTACCCGGCCTGGTGCGTGTCGCTGGTGCTCGCGCTGGCCCTCGCGGCGGCCGGCGTCACCTACGGGCTGCCCGCCGCGCTCGGCGACCGGCCGTGGGAGGCATCCCTCGCCCACCTGACGATGCTGCAGGACCTGCTGGGCGTGCCGAACGCGGTCAACGTGCTCTGGACGCTGTCCTACGAGATGGTCTTCTACCTGCTCATCACGGCGATGTTCGTCGCCGGGGTGCACCGCTCCAGCGCCCGCGTCGCGCTGGGGTTCGGGGTGGGCGCGGCGATCCTCGGCGTGGCGCTGCCGTCCGGGCTGCTGGCCTCCCGTTGGCCGGGCGGGACGATCGTCGGGGCCGCGCTGCTGCTGGCCGGCGGCCTCGCCGCGATGCTCAGCGGCCGGCGCGCGACGCGGCGGGCCGGGGTCGCGGTCGTCGCGGCGCTGGCCCTGACGCTGCTCGTGCTCAACAGCCGCATCGGCGCCATCGAGAGCCTCTGCATCATCGCCACGATGTTCGCCGGGACGGCGGTCCGCGCCATCCAGGAGGGGCGGCTCCGCCGCCGGCCCGCCGTCGCGATGGTCGCGGTCGTGCCCGCCCTGTCGCTCGTCGCGGGCCTGCGCACCCCGACGTCCTGGGCCCTGTACGCCAACCCGAACCCGCTCGGGCCGGACTGGACGATCGCCGTGGCCGCCGCGTGGCTGACCTTCCTGGCCGGCCTCGCCCTCCGCGGCCGCCGGATGCCCCGGTTCCTGGTGTGGTCGGGGCTGGTCAGCTACTCGCTCTACCTGCTGCACCCGCTGGTCGTCCAGGTGGTCTGGTACGCGGCCGGCCGGGACACCTGGGGCCTGCCCGTCCCCGTCCGGGTGGGCTGGGGCGTGGTGCTGGTCGCGGGCGTGCTGGTGTCCGCGGCCCTCACCCACCGGTACGTCGAACGGCCCGCGCAGCGCCTCGGGCGGCGCCTCACGGCCCGGCACCGCGCCGCCTCGGGCGCCGCCTCGGGCGCCGCCTCGGGCGCCGCCTCGGGCGCCGCCTCGGGGACGGCCCCGCAGCCGGCCCGCCCCTGACCGCCGTCCGGCCGTGGCCGGGGGGCGAGTGATGACAGTCTCCCGGTTCTTGCTTAGGGTGAGGCCGATCCGCCCAGCCCCGAGCCGTCGAAACGGACACCGGATGACATCAGGGCCCATGCCCGCCGAGCTGCCGGAACTGCTGCGGCAGCACCTCCAGGCCGCCGTCGACGAGATGGAACGCGAGATCCGCGACCAGGTCCCGGAGTACGCGGGCGACGAGGGCGGCGAGTACGCCAAGCGGGTGGAGCGGACGGTCGCCGACACCGTCGCGTTCTTCGTCGACTCCGTCGACCACCCGAACGCCGACGCGCGGCAGCTGACCGAGCTGTACATGCGGCTCGGCGAGGAGGAGGCCCGGCAGGGCCGCAGCCTCGGCGCCCTGCAGAACGCGATGCGGGTGAGCAGCCAGGTCGCCTGCCGGCGGTTCATCAAGGACGCCTACCGGCTCGGCTGGTCGCGCGAGACGCTGAGCCGGCTGACCGACTCGCTGTTCATGCTGCTGGCGCGGGTCGCCGACGCCGCCGCGCAGGGGTACGCCCGCCAGCAGGGCCAGCTGGCGACCGAGCGGGAGCGGCGCCGCGAGCGGCTGCGGGACCTGCTGGTCGCCGAGCCGCCGCCCGCCCCGGAGACGATCGCGGAACTGGCGGTGGCCGCCCGCTGGGAGCCGCCGAAGAGCATCGCCCTGGTCGCGCTGCCGGCCGGGGCGCCCGCCGGCGCGCGGATCCTGCCGCCCGGCGTGCTCGCCGACTGGGACGCGCCGGTCCCGTTCCTGGTGGTGCCCGACCCGGAGGGCCCCGGCCAGGAGCGCCTGTGGCCGGTCCTGCGCAGGCTCGGCACGGCGGCGATCGGGCCGACGGTGCCGCTCGGGCAGGGCGCGGTGTCGCTGCGCTGGGCCCGGCACGCGCTGACGCTCGCCGAGCGCGGCATGCTGCCGCGCGACGCGCCCGTCCGGTGCGTGGACCACATCGCCTCGCTGGCCGCGCTCGCCGCCGACGAGCTGATCGGCGCGACCGCCGAGGCCGTCCTCGGGCCCCTGCTGGAACTGGCCCCCGCGCGCCGCCGGCCGCTCGCCGAGACGCTGCTGACCTACCTGGAGTGCGGCGACAACGCGGTGATCGCGGCGGAGCGGCTGCACATCCACGAGCAGACCGTCCGGTACCGGCTGCGCCGCATCGCCGAGCTGACCGGGGGGCGGTTCACCGAGCTGGACGGCCGGCTCGACGTCATGCTGATGCTGAGCTGGCTGGTCCGCACCGGCCGCGCCGACCGCGCCGGCTGACGGCACCGGCTGACGGCACCGGTCACGAAGCCGGCCGGCCCGCGAGGCGGTGGCCGAGGAAGGCGAGCTGGGCGGGCAGACGCGGGCGCCAGAAGGCGCCGTCGTGGCAGCCGCCGTCCATCGCGCCCTCCGGGTGGACGCGGTCCCGGAACCGGCGCGCCATCGGGGCGAACGGATCGCTCGTGCCGCAGTCGACGCGGAGCGGGACGCCCTTCAGCTCGTCCAGCGCGGCGAAGACGTCGTGGCGGGCGAAGTCGGCCCCGCCGTCGAAGGCGCGGGGGTTGGCGGCGCGGGCGTCCGCGTAGGACTCGAACAGGGCCGGGGACGCGGCGACCACGGCCGCCGTCCGCCCGGCGCCGAGCCTGCGGGTCAGCACGAGCGCGCCGTAGCCGCCCATCGACCAGCCGATGGCACCGATGCGGCCGGTCCGGGCGCCGCGCTCGCGCAGGCGCGGCAGCAGCTCGTCCACGATCATGCCGATGGGGTCGTCGCCGGCGGCGCGCGGGTGCCAGTAGGTGTCGGGGCCGCCGTCGACCGCGACCAGGGCGAACGGCGGGACGCCGCCGTTCGCGACGGCGTCCGGCAGGTAGTGGTCCAGCCCGAGGCTCGACACGGCGCTCGCCCCGGTGCCGCCGCTGCCGTGCAACGCGACCGCGACCGGCAAGCCGCGCAGGGAGCGGCCTTCGGCCGGCGGGACGATGGTGGCGGTGACGGTGGTGCGCCGGTGCGCGGACCACCATGTCATCCGCTGGACGGCGGCGGACGCGGCGGGCGGCGCGGGCACCTGCCCGCATCGGCCGAGCGCGCGGTCGAGCCGGACCTTGCCGGGCAGCACCCCGTTCTCCACGAGCGCGTATCCCGTCCCGGACACGGCCGCGGCGGCGCCGAGCCCGCCGAGCCCGCCGAGCAGCAGCGCGCGGCGGCCGATCAAGACGCATCCCTCATGGCGGGAGTGTACGAGGAGTCGTCGCGGCCGCGGGCGGCGTGCGCCGAGCGGGAGAGCAGGGCGACCCCGGTGGTGAGCAGCACGACGGTGAACGAGACGGCGACGAACGCCGCGGCGGTGCGGGGCGGCAGCGTCTCGAAGGCGAAGGCGGCCACCAGGTAGGACGCGATCGGGTTGGTCATCGTCATCGCGGTCATCGCGGCGGGCAGCGACCCGGCGGCGAACGCGCGCTGTTCCAGGACCAGCCCGAGCAGCGTGCTGCCGGCGAGCGCGTAGCCCGGCCAGTCGGCGGCGGTGGCGGCGACCCCGCGCTCGACCAGGTCGGCGGTGGTGAGCTTGATCAGCACGGCGGTGGCGGCGAAGAACAGCCCGGCGCAGACGCCGAGCAGCGCCGCCCGCGTCGGGCCCGCGCGCATCCACGCCGCCCGCGACAGCAGGGCGACGGCCGGCGCCGCGATCAGGCCCGCGACGAAGATCCGGGGCCGGGACGGCTCGCCCTCCGGCGGGATCGCGCCCGGCACCGTGAACAGGACGGCGAGCCCCGCCGACACGAAGGCCCCGCCGAGCAGGTCCAGCCGCGCGGGGCGGCGCCCCGTGCCGACCGTGCCGAGCGCGATCGTGAAGACGAGCTGGGTGACCAGCAGCGGCTGGACGATCGCGGTCGAGCCGAAGTGCAGGGCGATCGCCTGCGCGCAGAAGCCGGCGAGGTTCACCCCCCACCCGGTCAGCCACACCGGGTCCCGGACCAGCCGCCGGATCAGCCCGTGCGCGGCGCCGGCGTCCGAGCCGCCGCGCACCGCCCGCCGGGCGGCCCGGTACTGCAGCGCGGCGGCGGCGGCGAACAGGAACGCCGCGAGCACGGCGAAGCCCACCGACCACGCCATCAGGCCGTCCCGCTCTGCGCCTCGCTGCCCGCGCCGGTCCCGGCGCCGCTGCCGGCGGTGACGGCGGCGGCCAGCCGCCCGAACGCCCGCAGCAGGGCGTCGGGGAACGCGGCCCCCTCCGGCAGCACGTTCGGCTCGGCGGTCACCGAGATGTGCAGGGCCCCGTTCCAGCTGAGCGCGCCCACGGCGAACGGCACCCCGTCGGCGAGCGGCAGGATCGGGTGGACGTCGCCGAGCCGCGCCCCGGCGAGCGACATCGGCAGCGGCGGTCCCGGCATGTTGGACACGATCCCACCGAAGAAGCCCGCCCGGTAGGTGCGGCGGGCGGCGCGGGCGTGCAGCGGCGGCGGCAGCGCGCCCATCAGCCGCATCGCGGCGGTGCTCGCCAGCGCCCGGCCGGACCTGCGGCGCCGCTCGGCGGCCGCGTGCACGGCCGCCAGCCGGTCGCGGACGGGCATCGCGCCGACCGGCACGTCCAGCCGCAGCGCGGCGGTCAGGTTGCCCGGGACGGCGGTGCGGCCGGTGCCGGGCGGCTCGGGGGCGCGCAGCGTCATCGGGACGGCGGTGCGCAGCGGCCGGCCGTCCGCCGGCTCGCCGCGCTCCTCCAGCACGCCGGCGACGGCCTCGCCGACCAGCGCGAGGAGCACGTCGGTGACCCGCGCGCCGGCCGCGCGGGCGACGGCGCGGACCCGGTCGAGCGGCAGCGTGGCGGTGCCGAAGACGCGTTCGGGGCCGAGCGCGCCGGCGACGGACACGGTGCGGGCGGCGCCGTCCAGGCCGAGCTGGACCAGGCCGGGCAGGACGGCGGCGGCGCGCGCGAGCCCGCCCGGGCCGCGCGCCGGGGCCGCTTCGGGCAGCGCGGGGTCGAGGATCCCGCGCAGGATGTCGACGACGCCGATGCCGTCGGCGATCGCGTGGTGGAACAGGACCACGACGGCGTCCGGCCCGGCCGGCCCGCGGCGGACGAGGCAGAACCGCCAGAGCGGGCGCGCGGGGTCCAGCGGTTCGGCGACGAGGCGGGCGACGAGGCCGTCCAGCGCGCGCCGGCCGCCGGCGGCGGGCAGCTCCAGCTCCTGGACGTGCCGGCGCAGGTCGACGGCGCCGGTCTCCACCCAGCGCGGCCGCCGCAGCACGCCGCCGGGGCGGACCCGCTGGGTGAGCCGCGGCAGCCGGGGCAGCCGCTCGGCGAACAGGGCGCGCACCTTCTCCGCCGGCGGCGCGGGCCCGGCGAACTCGGCGACCCCGCCCACCACCTGCGGGACGGCCCGGCTCTCCACGTGCAGGAAGAACGCGTCGGCGGCGGCGACCCGCTGCTCCCGGCGCGGGCCCGCCGCGCCCGGTGCCCGGCGTCCTCCCACCAGCCGGACCCGAGCCCGCTCGGCGGCCGCGGCCGCCGGCAGGAGCAGCAGCCCGCCCGGGATGTCGACGACGTAGTGGGCCGAGGTCGCGACGATCACCAGGCCGGTCACCGCCAGGTGCAGGGCGCAGAGCCAGGCGAACCAGGGGCGGCAGCGGGCCCGCACGGCCGCCACCCCGATCCACGCGACCCAGCCGATGTGCAGGCTCGGCATCGCCGCGTACGGGTTGGCGCCCGCGGACACGACCTCGCTGCCCCAGGTGGCCGGCGGATGGTGCATCGCGATGACGTCGGTGAACCCCTCGCCCGGCAGCAGCCTGGGCGGCGTCGTGGGCCAGACGGCGAAGCAGCAGATCGCGATCAGCGTCACCAGGATGAGCGTGTTGCGCGCCCACTCGTAGGCCGGGTTCCGCCGCCACCACAGCCAGATCAGGAACCCGAAGGTGCCGATCACGTACGTCGTCGCGTACTCCCAGGCGGCGGCGGCGCCGAGCGGCCCGTGCCGGGCGAGCAGGTCGTTCAGCGGGCGCTCGGCGTCCAGGTGCGCCCAGCGCTCGAACTCCAGCAGCGCGCGCCCGTGCGCGTCGCTGGCCGCGCGGTCGCCGCTGAACGCGTGGGTGAACACCAGGTACACGACCAGGACGGCCAGCGCGGTGACGATCTCGCGCGCCGCCGCCCCCGCCCGTCCCCCGTC
>NZ_SMJW01000148.1 GCF_004348335.1 Actinomadura bangladeshensis
CGCCCCCGGCCCCCGTCCAGCACCGCCGCGAAGACCTGCTGCCCGCTCCCTAGCGGGAAAAGCAGGCTCCGCGATCACCCGCCGGGCGATCGCGGAGCCTGCCGCATTCCGGGGTCAAAGGGCGACGAACGTCAGGCCGCGCTTCTTCATCTTCGGGATGACGTCCCGCAGGGCCTTGATGGTCTGGGAGCGGTCGCCGCCGCCGTCGTGGCAGAGGATGATGTTGTTCTCCTTGCCCTTCAGCATCGCGCGGCGGATGCGGCCCACGCCGGGACGCGCCCAGTCGCGGGGGTCGACGGCCCAGTCGATGGGGAGCATGTCGTGCTCGGCGACCAGCTCCAGGACCGTCTTCGACCACGCGCCGCCGGGGGAGCGGAAGAACTGCGGGACGACGCCGGTGACGTCCGCGATCCGGTCGTGCGCCTCGACGATCTCCTTGCGGACCCGCTTCTTCGGCAGGTGCGCGATGGCGATCGGGTGCGTCTCGGTGTGGTTGCAGATCTGGTGGCCGGCGTCGGCGATGCGGCGGGTGAGCTTCGGGTACTCCTTCACCTGCTCGCCGATGATGAAGAACGTCGCGTGGACCTCGTGCTCGGCCAGCAGGTCGAGCATCCTCGGCGTCCAGACGGGGCTCGGGCCGTCGTCGATGGTCAGCGCGACCGAGTTCGGCGGCGCCGGCGGGGCCAGCTGCGACAGCTCCCGGACGGGCTTGTCGAGCGCGATCAGCTTCCCGGGCGTCCAGGACGCGGCCCGCGGGGTGGGCGTCGGCGTCGGGGTCGGCGTCGGATGGATCACCGGCCTCGCGCGGGGCGTCGCCGCGGGCGCGGCCACCGCGGAGGAGCCCCCCGAGGGACGCGCGGCGTCCGCGCCGAGTGCGGTGATCCCGGCGGCCGCGCCGAGTAGCCAGAGCGCTTTGCGGCGGGATGTCCCACCTGACTCCTCAACCTCCACAAGTCCCACGCTATCGAGGTTTTAACCGGGTAGGAGGGCCGTATGGGATCTCAATCGGGCCTTTTGGGCGGCGGGTGAGCGCGGCCCCGGCGGCGGGCCCGCTGCTGGCCCTCGTGCTCGGCTCGCTCGCGGTGGTGGCCGCGGTGCTCGCGCGGCTCGGCGTGCTGCTCGGCGGCGCCGACCCGGTCGAGGCGGGCGCGGTGCAGCTGCTCGTCCTCATCGGGCTGCTCGCTATCGAGTCGGCCGCGGTACTGATCACACTGGAGCTGGTGGCGCGGGGCCGCATCGACCGGGCCGGGTCGTACAGGAGGCTGTGAATGGACGAGAAGGCGCTGGACGCGCTCGACGGTGAAGTACTCGACTGGCGGTTCAAGGCGATCCCCGCCTCCGCGCACGGGATGACGGTCGGCGAGGCGCGCGAGGCCAGGCTGCCGCTGGACGATTTCGGGACACCGCTGCTGACCCTGGACGCGGGCGCGCTCGACCACAACATCGCGGCGATGGCGGAATGGACGCGGGACGCCGGCCTGCGGCTCGCCCCGCACGGCAAGACGACGATGGCCCCGGCGCTGTGGCGGCGCCAGCTAGACGCGGGCGCGTGCGGCATCACGGTCGCGAATTTGCCGCAGCTCCGGGTGGCGCGCGCGTTCGGCGTGCGGCGCGTCATGTACGCGAACACGCTGCTCGACCCGGCCGGCCTGGCGTGGCTGTCCGGCGAACTGGACATCCACCTGCATTTCGAGTTCGTCTCCTGGGTCGACTCGGTGCGCTCGGTGGAGCTGATGGACGAGGCGCTGCGCCTGGCCCGCAGCCAGCGGCCGGTGGACGTGTGCGTCGAGCTGGGCGGGCCGAACGGGCGCACGGGCGTCCGGGACGACGGCGACGCGCGGGAGGTCGCCGCCGCCGTGCGCAAGACCCGCAGGCTCCGGCTCGTCGGGATCGCCGGGTACGAGGGCGCTCACGCGCACGACGCGTCCGAGCGGGGCCGCGGCTCCGTGGACGCCTACCTGCGCCGGCTCGCGAACCTGTACCGGGGGCTTGAGTACGAGGTGGACGAGCCGGTCGTGACGGTCGGCGGGAGCGCGTTCTTCGACCAGGTCGCGGACGTCCTCGGCGATCTCGGCGGGAACGTCGTGCTGCGGTCGGGCGCGTACATCGTCCACGACGACGGCTTCTACCGGGGCATCTCGCCGTTCACGCGCGGCACCGGTGGCGATGCCCCGCTCCGCTCGGCGATGCACGCATGGGGACGGGTCGTGTCCCGTCCGGAACCCGCCCTCGCACTGCTGGACGTGGGCAAACGCGACGTCCCGTTCGACGAGGGCCTGCCGGAGCCGCAGCTCGTCCGGGGAAAGGGCCCGCTGGAGGGCGGGCGCATCACCGCGCTCAACGACCAGCACGCGTTCCTCAGGGACTCGTCCGCCGACGTCGGCGACGTGGTCAGGCTCGGCCTCTCCCACCCGTGCACGGCGCTCGACAAATGGACGATGATCCCGGTCGTGGACGACGCCGGCGCCGACCGTCCCGTCGTCGTCGACTACGTCCGGACGTGGTTCTAGCACCGCCGCAATTCCGTTCACTCCGACCACTCGTGTTCGCCGAGGTGTTACGGTTTCCTCTGCATTCGGGGGCCGGACGTCCCCGCCGGGACAGGCGGGGCGGCCGAGCGATCACGGCCCGGCGCAGTCGGCGTGCGGTGAGCGTTCCATCCAGGCAGTGCGCCACGGGGGCCGATCTGCACTGGACGACGTCCACGGCACGGCGCTGACCCCGTCGCCGGGTCCGATCGCCGAGACCGGAGCACTGGTCGAGGACCCCGACCACCGGAATCCGCGCGGCCCCGCGGGATCCACCGGTCAGGGGAGCAGCCCGGCGCGGCGGGCGGCGGTCACCGCCTCCAGGCGGGTGTGGCTGTCCAGCTTGCGCATCGCCGAGCGCAGGTAGCTCTTCACCGTCTCCGGCAGCAGGCCGAGGCGTTCGGCGGCCTCCGCGTTCGTGCACCCGATCGCCACGTACGACAGGACGTCCAGCTCGCGCGGCGACAGCATCGCCGGGTGCGGCGCGGCACCGCCCGCTCCGGGCGATCCCGCCGATCCGTCCGATTCGTCCAGCCCGGCGGCGGCGAGGCGCAGCGACGCCCGGCGGAGGCGGTCGCGGGTCGGCAGGTCGTCGACCTGCTCGGCGAGCGCCCGCAGTTCCGCGTGGACCGCCCGGACCTCCTCCCAGCGCGCGGCCGAGGTGTCCGGCGGCAACTGCGCGAGGGCCTCGTCCGCGCGGTCGTGGACGGCGAGGTCCTGTTCGAGGTCGCGCGCCACCTGGACGGCCGCGCCCACGACCCGGTCGGCGAGACCGAGAGGCTCCCTGAGCGCGCCGTAGATGACGCCGCGCACCCGCCGGCGGACGACGATCGGGACGGCGAGGATCGACAGCAGCCCCTCGCGCCCGACCGGCTTGTCGTAGTCGTGGCTGATCGCCGCCGAGCACGGGTAGTTGCTCACCCACGCGGGACGTCCCATGGCCATGGCCTTGCCGCCGAGCCCGTTGCCCTGCCGCACGACCAGACCGTTCAGCGAGTCGGTCGTGTTGCCGACGAGTTCGGTGATGCGGAGCCGGTCCTGGCCGCTCAGCGCGCCGCCGAACACCATGGGCAGGCCGGTCGTGCGGTGCAGCGTCAGCACCGCCGCCCGGACGGCTCCCACATCGTCGCCCATGCTCAGAGCATGCCTTGCACGGGCCCGTCCACGAAAGGTCACACGCTCAGAATCTCCGGCCCCTCAGCGATCACGCGTGCTCGGTCGCGGCGGCGTCGTCGAGGCCGAGGATGTCCACCGCCTCGGCGCGCATCTGCACCTTCCGGATCTTTCCGGTGACCGTCATCGGGAACTCGTCCACGACGTGCACGTAGCGCGGGACCTTGTAGTGGGCGAGCTTGCCCTCGCAGAACGCGCGCAGCTCCTCGGCGGTCAGGCCCGGCACGCCCTCGCGCAGCCGCACCCACGCCATCAGCTCCTCGCCGTACTTCTCGTCGGGGACGCCGATGACCTGCGCGTCCACGATGTCGGGGTGGGTGTAGAGGAACTCCTCGATCTCGCGCGGGTAGATGTTCTCGCCGCCCCGGATCACCATGTCCTTGATGCGGCCGGTGATGTTGACGTAGCCCTCGTCGTCCATCACGGCGAGGTCGCCGGTGTGCATCCAGCGCGCGGCGTCGATGGCCTCGGCCGTCTTGTCCGGCTCCTCCCAGTAGCCGAGCATCACCGAGTAGCCGCGCGTGCAGAACTCGCCGGGCGTGCCGCGCGGGACGGTCACGCCGGTCTCCGGGTCGATGATCTTGATCTCCAGGTGCGGCAGCACGGTCCCGACCGTGGACACGCGCCGGTCGAGCGAGTCGCCCGCCCGGGTCTGCGTCGACACGGGCGACGTCTCCGTCATGCCGTAGCAGATCGCGACCTCGCTCATCCCGAGCCGGTCGATGACCTGCTTCATCACCTCGACCGGGCACGGCGAACCGGCCATGATGCCGGTGCGGAGGCAGGACAGGTCGAGGCCGTCCAGCGACGGCTCGTTCAGGACGGCGATGAACATCGTCGGCACCCCGTACAGCGACGTGCAGCGCTCCGCCGCGACCGCGTCGAGGGTCGCCTTGGGGTCGAACGCCGGCGCCGGGATCACGACGCACGCGCCGTGGCTGGTCGCCGCGAGGTTCCCCATCACCATGCCGAAGCAGTGATAGAACGGCACGGGCACGCACACGCGGTCTTCCTCGTCGTAGCCGCACAGTTCGCCGACGAAGTAGCCGTTGTTCAGGATGTTGTGGTGCGACAGCGTCGCACCCTTGGGGAACCCCGTCGTCCCGGACGTGTACTGGATGTTGATGGGGTCGTCGGCGGTCAGCGTCAGGGCGATGTCGTTGAGCACGGCCGGATCGGCGATGCGGCCCGCCTCCATGAGCCCGTCCCAGTCGGACGTCCCGATGAGGATGACGTCGCGCAGGGCGGGGCACTTGGGCTTGACCTCGTCCACCATCGCCGCGTAGTCGGACGTCTTGAACGCGGACGCCGACACCAGTGTCCGGATGCCCGCCTGGTTGAGGACGAACTCCAGTTCATGCACCCGGTAGGCCGGGTTGATGTTGACCAGGATCGCGCCCAGCTTCGCCGTCGCGTACTGGACGAGCATCCACTCGGCGCAGTTCGGCGACCAGATGCCGACACGGTCGCCCTTGACGACGCCGAGGTCGCGCAGGCCGAGCGCGACCGCCTCCACATCGTCGGCGAACTGCTCGTACGTCCAGCGCCGTCCGGACGTCCGGTCGACGAGCGCGTCCCGCTCCGGGAAGGCGGTCACGGTCTTGTCGAGGTTCGCGCCGATGGTGTCGCCGAGCAGCGGTGTACTGGAGACGCCCGAGGCGTAGGAGAGGGTCATCGGTGGTCCTCCTCACGGAACTCGCCGGGCGGGCGGTCGTCGGCGCCGGGATGCTTGTCGATCTCGCTGGTCCGCAGCTCGACCCGGCGGATCTTGCCGGAGATCGTCTTCGGCAGCTCGGCGAACTCCAGCAGCCGGATCCGCTTGTACGGCGACAGCTGCGCCCGGCTGTGCGCGAAGATCGCCTGCGCGGTCTCGGCGGTCGGCTGCCAGCCGCTCGCGAGCGTCACGTACGCCTTCGGGACGGCCGCCCGGACCGGGTCCGGCGACGGGACGACCGCGGCCTCCGCGACCGCCTCGTGCTCGATCAGCACGCTCTCCAGCTCGAACGGCGAGATCTTGTAGTCGGACGCCTTGAACACGTCGTCGGCGCGGCCGACGTAGGTGATGTACCCGTCCTCGTCGCGGGAGCCGATGTCGCCGGTGTGGTAGAAGCCGCCGGCCATCGCCTCCTCGGTGCGCGCCTCGTCGCCGTGGTAGCCGGTCATCAGCCCGAGCGGGCGGTCCTCCAGGTCGAGGCAGATCTCGCCCTCGGTGCCCGGCTCCCCGGTCACCGGGTCGATCAGCGTGACCTGGTAGCCGGGCAGCGGACGTCCCATCGACCCCGGCTTGACCGGCTGGCCGGGCGTGTTGGCGATCTGGGCGGTCGTCTCGGTCTGCCCGAAGCCGTCCCGGATCGTGCGGCCCCAGGCGTCCTTCACCCGTTCGATGACCTCGGGGTTCAGCGGCTCACCGGCCGCGACGACCTCGCGCGGCGGCGTGGCGAGCCGGCCGAGGTCGGCCTGGATCAGCATCCGCCACACGGTCGGCGGCGCGCAGAAGCTGCTCACCCCGCACCGCTCCAGCGTGTCGAGGAGCCGGTCGGCGTCGAACCGCGTGTAGTTGAAGATGAACACGCAGGCCTCGGCGTCCCACGGCGCGAAGATGTTGCTCCACGCGTGCTTCGCCCAGCCCGGCGACGAGATGTTCAGGTGGACGTCCCCGGGCCGCAGCCCGATCCAGTACATCGTTGACAGGTGGCCCGCCGGGTAGGACGCGTGCGTGTGCTCAACGAGCTTCGGCTGCGCCGTCGTCCCGGACGTGAAGTAGAGCAGCAGCGTGTCCCGCGACATGGTCAGCCCGTACGGGGTGAACGTCTCGGCCTCCTCGTAGGCCTCCCCGTAGTTCACCCACCCCTCGACGGGCTCGCCCACGGCGATCTTGGTGTAGTCGCCCTCGACCCCGTCGAACTTCCCGGTGTCGGACGAGGTGACCACCACGTGCCGCGCCTTGCCCCGGGTGATCCGGTCCTGCAGGTCGGCGGTGCCGAGCAGCGGCGTGCACGGGATCATGACCGCGCCGATCTTCATCGTCGCGAGCACGGTCTCCCACAGCTCGACCTGGTTGCCGAGCATGAGGATCACCCGGTCGCCGCGCCGCACGCCCGCCCGGCGCAGCATGTTCGCGACCTGGTTCGACCGCCGGGCGAGCTGCGCGAACGAGTACTTCGCCTCCGCGCCGTCCTCCTCGACGATCCACAGCGCGGGCGAGTCGTTGCCCTCGGCGATCTTGTCGAACCAGTCCAGCGCCCAGTTGAAGCCGGTCAGCACCGGCCAGCGGAACTTCTCGTACGCGGTCGCGTAGTCGTCGCGATGCGCGAGCAGGAAGTCGCGCGCCGCGCGGAACTCGACTGCGGGCATGGGTCTCTCCTCGTCGCCGCACGGACACCCGGTCACAAGGATCGTTGGCCATCCGAGTGACCTGCGCCACCCCCGAACGGGGGTAGTCGTGGTCGTCCTACCCGCCTCTGAACGCGAAGGGTTCTACTTTCCTCTCGGGAAAGTATGTGCTACTTTCCTGAGAGGAAAGTCAGGGGAGGTGCGCATGGACCCGGACGGCGCTCGCCGCTCACTCGACACGATGCGGCGCATGCAGGACCGGACGCGCGAGGAGTACCTCCGCCAGAGCTTCGCGCGCCCCGGCGTGCTGCTCATCGGGCTGGGGCTGTTCATCGTGTGCGCGTCGTTCGACCTGCCCGGACGGTGGGACACCCTCGCCGTGGCCGTCGGCGACGCCCTGATACTGGGCGTGATCGCGATCTGCTACGCCCGTGCGTCCGTCCACCGGAAGCCCAGCGGCGCCGAGCTGGTGATCGTACTCGCGGCCTCCGCCTATCTCATCGCGGGTTTCGTCGCCCTCCAGGTCGTGGCCAGGCTCGTCGGGCTCCCCGCGCCGTACACGATCGCGGCCGCGGTGACCGCTCTGACGTTCGTCGCGCTCACTCGTCCAATGCGCCGGGTGTACGCGAAGATCCTCCGGTAGCGCCCGTGGACGCCTACTTCGATGAGTTCCTGCACGTCCCGGCGCGACTGTCGATCATGGCGCTGCTGGCGCCCGCCGACTGGGTCGACTTCGCCTTCGTCCGCGACACCGTCGAGACGAGCGACTCGGCCCTGTCCAAGCAGATCTCGGCCCTCGCGGACATCGGCTACGTCGCCGTCCGGAAGGGACGGGACGCCGGCGTCCGGCGGACCCGGGTCCGGCTCACTCCCCAGGGCCGCGAGGCGTTCCGGCGCCATGCCGCCGCCCTTGAGCAGATCGTCGCCGCGGCCCGCGCCCGGCCCCCCGAGGCGGCGACGGCTACGGAACCCGAAAGCCCCGGAACGCCACGCGCTTCCGGATCTTGAAACCGAGCCGTTCATAGAGCGCCATCGCCACCAGGGCGCCGTTCTCGCGGGCCCCGGCGTAGGTGCCGAGTGCACGGGTGCAACGGTCCGGACACAGTGGGCTTCGCAGCGGTAAGCCCCCCGGCCATAGGATGGTCGGAGGGCTCGGGCCGTTCGGTCAGCGCTTGAGGGAGCGCAGCAGTTCGCGGGTTTCGGCGCGGCGGTCATAGGCGATGGCCGCGAAGACGACGGCGAAGGCGGCGGGCAGGGCGCTCCATGCGGGCTCGATCACGAGGATCTGGGTGAGGACGGCGCCGGCCATCAGGCCGATCAGCGCGGTCGCGGCCAGCCCGGCGAGGCGGGGGATGACCAGGGCGATGGCGCCGGTGACTTCGATGACGCCGGTGACGTAGCGGAACCACTGTCCCCAGCCGATCAGTTCGAAGGTCTCGACGGCGTCGGCCTGGCCGACGAGCTTGGGGAGTCCGGAGGCGATGAGCAGGAAGGCGGCGAGCAGGATCTGCGCGCCCCACAGCACCTTGCGGCGGGTGCCGTGGCCGGCGTGGGTGGTGGAGGGGGCGGCGTGAGCGGTCTGGGCGGTCATGGCGGTGGTCCTTCCGGGCGGTGCGTCTCATCGGCCTTTCACTGACGCGTCGCCCGGCCCGCCGCCGAATCGACATCCCTCCGGATTTTTCTTCAAGATTTTTTCGTGGCCGCGTCACCCCAGGGGAGAGGGGGTGACGTCTGCCCGGTGCCGTTGGGCGGCGTCCCGCCACGGGGTGCCTCCGAGGGTCAGGCGGGTGCCGGTGAACGCGGCGCGTAGGCGGCGGTCGTGCGTCACGATCACGAGGGCACCCCGGTACGAGGCCAGCGCCTCCTCCAGTTGCTCCACGAGCATCGGCGCCAGGTGGTTGGTCGGTTCGTCGAGCAGCAGCAGGTCGGCGGGCTCGCTCACCAGCCGGGCCAGGTCGATCCGGCGCCGCTGCCCGTAGGAGAGTTCGCCCACGCGCAGGCTCAGGTCGGACGGCCGGAACAGCCCCAGCGCGAGCAGTGCGTCCGCGTGGTCGTCCAGGCTTCCCGGCCGCCCGTGCGCGTATGCGTGCAGGACCGTCCGGTGCGGTGCGCGGGCGGCGTCCGGCTCGTCTTGGCGGAAGAAGCCGACCCGGCCCGTCCGGCGCACGTCGCCTTCGTCCGGGCGCAGGTCACCGGCGAGCACCCGCATCAGCGTCGTCTTGCCCGCTCCGTTCGGGCCGGTGATCAGCAGCCGTTCGCCGGTGCGGATGGTCAGGGCGTCCAGCCGGAGCCTTCCCTCGACCACCACGCCATTGAGCGCGGCCACCTCTGTCCCGGGGGCGGTCTCGGTGGCGAGGGCGGCGGTGAAGCGCAGCGGCTCGGGCGGTGGCGGCGCCGGATGGTCGGTGAGCCACCGCAGCCGCTGCCGGGACTGCCGGATGCGTCCGGCCGCCCCGTGCGTCCGCGAGCGCGCCCGCCACGTTCCCGTGCCCATCCCCGCCTTGGGTGTCTTGCGTGGGATGTCGGCGAGTCGTCCCGCGTTGGCCGCCACCAGCGCGGCATGCCGGTTCTGTTCCGCCTTCCACTCCTCGTGGGCCCGCGCCTGGGCGGCACGCTCGGCGGCCTTGGCCGCGAGGTATCCGCCGTACCCGTCGCCATAGCGGCGCACCCGCCCGTCGCCGACTTCGAGGACGGCGGTGGTCACCCGCTCCAGGAACGTCCGGTCGTGGGTGATCGCGACGACCGTGCCCCGGTGGGCGCGCAGGCGCTGTTCGAGCCAGGCCACGGACGGGTCGTCCAGGTCGTTCGTCGGTTCGTCGAGCAGCAGGAGTTCCGGGGCGGACGCCAGTGTGGCAGCCAGGGCGAGCCGGGAGCGTTCGCCGCCGGACAGCGTGCCCAGCGGCCGGTCCCGGTCGAGGCCCGGAAGGCCGAGCCCGTGCAGGGCGATGTCCACGCGGGCGTCGGCCTCGTAGCCGTCCCGCGCCTCGAACTCCGTGAGCAGCGCCGCGTAGGCGTCCAGGTCCGCGGGGGTGTCGCCGAGTGATCGCTCGGCCGCGCGGATGCGGGTTTCGAGTTCGCGGAGGCCGGCCAGCGCGAGGTCGACGGCGTCGGCCACCGTCGCGTGCGGCGGGAGAGCGAGCGCCTGCGGGAGGTAACCGACGCCGCCGGGCGCGGCCACCGCGAGGTCGCCGTTGTCCGGCCGCTCGGCGTGCGCCATCAGCTTGAGCAGCGTCGACTTGCCCGATCCGTTGTCGCCGATCACCCCGACCCGTTCGCCGGGTCGCACGGTGAACGACACGCGATCCAGCACGACGCGGTCGCCGTACCGCTTCGTGACGTCGGTGAACGCCAGTTGGGCCACAGTGCGCAAAGAGCCTTCTTTCTTCTCAGGTAGGGGCCAGGGGGTGCGGGTCAGCCCGGGGCCTTGCGGGAGAGGTGCTCCCAGGCGCGGTACTCCGCCGCGCGGTACTCGTCCATCTGCTGGACCATGTCGTAGGACGCGCTGCCGACGATCAGCCGCAGCGGCGGGTCCGGCAGGTCGACCAGCTCGGTGATCACCGGGGCCGCCGTGGCCGGGTCGGGGCCTGCGTCCTCGCCCCACATCTCCGCCAGCCGCGCGCGCAGCTCCTCGTACTCGGGGAGCGGGTCGGTCGTCGTGGTGCCGCGGGTGAACAGGTCCGTGCCGTAACCGCCCGGCTGGACGATCGTCACCTTGATCCCGAACGGGGCCACCTCCATCGCGAGGGCCTGGCTCAGCGAGTCGAGCGCCGATTTGCTCGCCGCGTAGAACCCGGCGGACGCCACCCCGCCGCCCGTCCCCATCGTCGTGACCTGCAGGATGCGGCCCGATCCCTGGGCCCGCAGGTGCGGGACGGCGGCCTGCGCCACCCAGACCGCCCCGAAGAAGTTGACGTCGAACTGGGCGCGGATCTGCTCCTCGCTCGCCTCCTCGACCATGCCGAGCAGCATCGCGCCGGCGTTGTTGACCACGATGTCGAGCCGGCCGAACGCCGCCGCGGCCTCGTCCACCGCCTTCTGGACGGCGGTTCGATCGGTCACGTCCAGCGTCAGCCGTACGAGGCGGTCCGGGTGGGCGCCGGCCAGATCGGCGAGGGGTGCGAGGTCGCGGGCGGCGGCGATGACGCGCTCGCCGGCGCCGAGCGCCGCCTCCGTGGACGCCCTGCCCAGGCCCCTCGACGCGCCGGTGATGAACCAGACTCGGCCGGTTGTCATAGAGCCTCCCCGCTTACACATGAGACGAGACGGTCCGTCTCGTTGAATCAGAGTGTGCGGCAAGCGGTGCGATCCTGTCAAGACGGACCGTCTCGTCTCGTGTTAGGCTCCCGACGTGTCACAGCCCAGAAAGCCGGACCCCGCACGGCGCAGTGAGCGGTCGCGGCAGGCCGTGCTGGCCGCCGCGCGCGAGCTCGTCTCAGAGCTCGGATACGCCAAGGTGTCGATCGAGGCCATCGCGGCCCGCGCCGGTGTGGGCAAGCAGACGATCTACCGCTGGTGGCCCTCCAAGGGCGCGGTCATCTTCGATTCGTTCCTGGCGCTCAGCGAGGCCGAGGACGAGGACGGCGTCCGGCTGCCCGACACCGGCGACATCGAGGCCGACCTCAAGACCGTGATGCGGGCCACCGTCGCCGAGTTCGCCGACCCCGCCTTCGAGGCGCCCATCAGGGCGCTCAACATGGAGATCATCGCCGATCCCGCACTCGCGGAGTCCTACCGCGAGAAGCTGGCGGGCCCGGTCGACGAGGCCAAGAAGGACCGGCTGCGCAGCGCCCAGCGGGCCGGCCAACTCGCCGCCGACGCCGACCTGGACCTGGTGCTCGAAGTCCTCTACGCCCCGCTCTACCAGCGCTGGCTGCACCGATCCGGCCCGCTGACCCCGCAGTACGCCGACGCCCTCGTGGAAACCACCCTCCGCGCCTTCGCCCCCTGAGGTCCCCGTAGGCGGCGGCAGCCCGACGTCCGCTACTCGGACGGGATGTAGGGCGGAGCCACGCCCCAGTCCCAGTGGGGCAGGGGCGCTTCCAGGGGCGGCTTCGCGTCGGGCTGGGAGTTGGCCAGGGCTATGCGCGTGCCCCACTCGATGTAGGACGCGAAGGCGGCGCGGAACTCGGGGTCGTCGGGAAGGCCGACCTCGTCCGCGGCGTCCATCAGGAGGGAGACCCAGCGGCGGCGCTGCGCCTCGGTGATCCCGCGGCGCAGGTGCTGGCGGACCATGTGGTGGTAGCCGCCGCGTTCCCCGCTGTAGCGCTCAGGCCCGCGGAAGACCTCGCCCAGCCAGATCGCGACCCATTTGGGGTGGTCCGCGGCCATGTGCTCGAACAGCGGGAAGAGCAGTTCGTCCTTGAGGACGTTCGTGTAGAAGACCTCGGTGAGGCGCTCGAACGCCTCGCCGCCGCCCGCCCACTCGTACATCGTCGGGACGGACGAGCCGGCGCCGCGCACGGGCGTCCGCTCGTAGTGCCGCATCTCCTCGATCTGCCGCACATAGGGCTTGATCTCGGCGAAGAAGGCGGGGAAGTGCTCGCCGCCGCGGAACCCCTGCATGTGGTCATCGGCGGACGTCCAGCCGATCCGCAGGATGTAGGAGGAGGGCTCCTCGACGCAGCGGGAGAGCTCGTAGTCCACGCACTCCGGCGCGGTGGCGAGCGGACGGACGCCGCGGGACGGGGCCCGTGTCTCAGTGGGACGGCTGTACGCGCAGGTGGCGTGTTTCGAGGGCCACGAAGGCGGCGAGCACGACGACGGCGGCGGATTCCAGGGCCAGCGCCGCCACGACGGCGGAGCGGTAGCCGCCTTCCTGGAAGCCGAACAGCGTGCCCGTCTCGCTGATCATCAGCGCGATGATGGTGGCCGCCGCGTACGCGATCCCCACGAGCGCCACGAGCGCGTGCGCGGCCCGTCCGGCGACCGGCACCGACCGGATCACCGGAAGCGAACCGAGCGGCAGCGCCAGGAGCAGCCCGAGCACCACGCCCCCGATGAAGTTGAGCAGGAACAGGACGCCGATGGTCGGGATGACCCGGTAATCGTCGGCGGCATACTCGTACAGATGGACGGCGCCGACGCCGAACAGGAGCAGGACGCCCAGGTAGCGCACTAGGTCACGCATTGCGATCACCCATGGCGGGCCTACTTGGTGACCGCGCTGCCGGACGGCGACAGCACGTACCACTTGGCGCCGAACTGGTCGAGACCCTGCCCTCCGGTGCTGCCGCTGGAAGTGCCGTCGGGCGCGTAGTAGTACAGCGGGTGCCCGGCATAGCTGACCTCGGTGGTGCCGTCGCTCCGCTTGGTGGTGCTCAGCTTCGAGGCGTCCGCGCCCGAACCGGGTTGGGGTTTCACGCTGGTCGTGACCGGCGGCCAGACCGCCGCGCACGACCCGGAGCAGGACGACTGGTTCCCCTTGTCCTTCTCGAAGAGGTAGACCGTCCGGCCCGCGCCGTCGACCAGGATCGGGCCGAGGTTCCCCACGCTCGCCGTCTTGATCGTCTGGCCGGACGTGCCGCCGGTGGGCGCCGCCGAGGTCGGCGACGATCCGCCGCCGTAGCCGGACGACCCGGATCCGCCCGATCCTCCGCCGCCGCACCCGGCCACCGCCGCCAGGGCCGCCCCGGCCGCTCCCGTCATGATCAACAGCTGCCGCATCCGGAACATGCGCACCCTCCCGTGGCCCTGTCGGCGGTCGCCCGCGACTCCTTCTGCGGCGCCGCCTACCCGCCGGCCCGCCGCGCGAACTGCCCCCGTCCCGGCTGTGACCCGTTCTTTCCCATACCTGGAGAGATCCCAGTGCCTGTAGAGATCCCCGTACCCGCGTGAGCCGGCCTTCTGCCCGTGCGGGGCGGTCTCCCGTGGGCCCGGGTCAGCGCAGCTGCCGCGAGGCGAGGGCCACGAAATCGGCCAGCTCCGACCGCACCAGCGAACCCCGGTGCTGGAGGTCGGCCTCGTCCGAGGCGTGGTGGACATCCGAAGTGATCTCCAGGAGGTTGCCCGCCGCACCGATCAGCGGCGCGTCGCCCGCGAGCAGCTGGACCGTGAAGAAGGCGTGCCACGCCGCCGCCCTCTTCTGATGGGCCACGGCACGTGCGTCCTGGAGCTCCCGGTCGCCGCCCTGCCCGTGCCGCGCCTCCCAGCGCGCGAATTCGGCGTGGCGGTAGTCCATGATCGCCTTCGCGAACTCCCCGTAGGCCGACAGCCGTTCCTCGCGAAGGCGCGCCGATTGCGCGAACTGCTCCGCCCGCGCCGACATTCTCTTTTGCAGGAGGTATGTGACCAGCGATCCGGAAAGCGTGCCCGCGATCGCGACGAGCGCGGTGAGGATTGACGTCACGGAATGCAGTAAAGCACGGGGGCGTTGACCTGCGGCGACAGGTACGCCGACCGGCCGGGGCGTGTGCTGACAGTTCAGCACGGACTGGGTTAGAGTGCGGTCACGAGATACAGGCCGTCAATGCGTAATTATGGTCGCCTCTATTTATGGATAACGGCGCCACTCAATGCGGGAGGACGCGGTGCGGACTATCGGGCGTCACCCGCAGATCACCAACGGTGATGTCCGGAGACTGGTCACCACCACGTTCGACCGATCCGGGCACGAGCTCGGGCAGGACCCGATCGTCCGGCTGCTGCCCGGCGGATACGCCGGGGCGATGGTGGCGCTGGTCTGGTCGGAGCACCTCGACCCGATCGTGCTGAAGGCGGGTGACCCGGCGCAGATGCGCGCCGAGCACGAGAACCGGTTCCGGTATGCGGGCGAGGACCGCTGGCTCGCCGAGCATGGCCTGGACGACATCTACGGGCCGGTCGAGGTCGAGCTGGACGACAGGCCCGCGGAGTGGGCGGTCATCGTCTACCGCTACATCGGCGGCAAGTCCTTCGAGGAGCTCGAGAACTTCAGCGATTTCGAAAAACTCGTCCGGACCTACCTCTGGGGCGAGGACCGCGACAAGTCCCCGTCGGAGGCGACCCTCCGCGAGTGCTTCCGCACCATCGCCGAGACGCTGGCCGGAGGCCCGGCCGCCGCCGACCACGCCCCGGCGGGGCCGCTGGTGAAGTACCTGCCGGAGCTGCGCTGGGACACCGGCATCCTCGCGGCCATCAACACCGCCCGCTCCTTCTGCCCGGATCTGCCGGAGCTCACCGGCTTCCGGCAGTGGTGGGAGGAGCGCATCGCCGCCATCCGGGTCGCGCCGGTCCACGACGACCGGCTCCTGCACGGGGACGTGCGGTTCGCCAACGTCCTGGTCGACCAGGTGCACTCCGAGGTGCATCTGATCGACTTCGGAAACGGGCGCCAGGGCCACGTCTTCCAGGACTTCGCCCGCTTCGAGATCGACCTGGTCTTCCGCACCACCCCGCAGGCGGGCGGCGGCACCGAGCTCGACCGGTCGAAACTGCTGGCGAGCGTGGAGTACCTGCTGCGTGACGAACTGGTGCTCGGCGAGATCCCCGCGGACGGCAGCCGGGAGATCAAGTGCCTGAGCCTGTGGCGGCAGGTCATGCACCAGTCGTTCCCGCAGCTGGCGCGGCCCGGCGCGCTCATGATGTACCGCTGGTTCCTGCTGTGCGAATGCCTCAAGCGGCTGCGGTGGGTCGCCGGGATCGAGGCGGGCGACGAGGAACCCGACTCCGCCTCCCTCATCTACACGATCTGCGCGCTGCGCCGGTACCTGTCGGGCGCCACCCCGGCCGCCACCTGGATCTCCACGGCGCCGCAGGTCATGGCGGGCACCCTGCACTGCCGGGCGGTGTTCGTGCCGATCCGGGGCTCGGAGCGGCTGGTCAACAGGCAGCGCAACGACGCCAAGCGGGACGCCCTCAACGAGGCCGCCGCGCGGATGTCCACGGTGCGGCTGCTCGCCGAGACCGGGCAGTCCTACCTGTCTCCTCGGGGGACCTTCAACAGCGAGATCCGGGCCGTCCTCGCCACCGGGGCCGGCGTCCAGGTCGCGCTCGCCAATCCCCACGCCCCCGAGTACTTCGGGCTCTCCAAGAGCTACGAGAGCGGAGAGGGCGGCCCCTACGAGATCCATCCCGACCTGCAGCGCAAGTCCACGGAGAGCATCCAGGGATACCTGCACCTGCGGGAGGAGTTCGGCTCCCTCATCGAGGTGCGGTTCTGCCGTTTCGGGGTGGGCGCCACCATTCTCATCACCAACGACACGCTGTTCTACGAACCGTATTTCAGGACGCCGAGGATGCGGCGACAGCGCCTCCTGTTCGACTCGTTCGAGTTCCAGTTCTCGGGTTCGAACCTGCACAGCCGCAGCCTGCTGGAGGACACTTTCAACTTCCATTGGAAGAATTCCGACGGCGTCGAGGACGGCACCGAGCGCGCGGAGTCGTACGCCGCGCTCCGGAAGGCGTTCCTCGCGCTCTGGCGCGGGGGGTGAGACGGTGCGGGGCCCTTCACTGATCGCCGAACACGACACCTGGATCAGCATGGATCCCGTCGTGGGCTGCCCGGCGGACTGCGCCTACTGCTACCTCGGCCCGATGGGCCTGCGCGCGAAGAAGCCGACCGCCCGGGTGACGCCCGCCGAGCTGGCCCGCAGCCTGCGCGCCTACCTGCACGGGCAGCGCGCGGAGCTCATCGACCCGCGCGACGACCCGACCCCGTTATGCCTGGGCAACTACACCGACATGCTGATGACCAGGGACAACAGGCGATTCCTCGTCGATGCCGTGCGGGCGCTCGACGAGGCCGTGGCACCGCGCCCGCTCGTCCTCATCACTAAGGCGGCGGTCACCCCCGAGCTGGTCGCCGAGCTCGACGAGTCCGGCTGGCCCATCATCTGGTTCTTCACCCAGTCGTTCGCCCGCGACCGCGGAACGGACCTGGAGCGCGGCCGCATCGCCGACTTCGAGACGACGCTGCGGAACGCCGCGGCCGTGCGCGCGTCGCGCCATCAGCACGCGGTCCATTTCTGGCGCCCGTTCGTAGCGGAACTCGCGCCCGCGCAGGGCCCGGAACCGGTGATCCGGCGGCTGCGGGACTCCGGCATGCGCTGCTCGGTGGTGACCGGCATGCATGTCGGGCCGGGCGTCCCGATGGCCGATCCCCGGCTGCGCGCCCTGCTCCCGTCCGTCGCCGCTGCCGGCCCCGACCGGATCCAGGTCATCGACGCCGCCGGATGGCGGGAGGCCGCCGCGGCCGGGAGAAAAGCGGACTATCCCGTTTATCGCCACAGCTCATGTGCAATCGCACTAGTTCGGGCAAGGCAGGAGCAACTGGGTACATGGCGCACTGACTTGCTGTGGAATCGGTGCCTTCCCTGCTCGTGTCCGGACTCGCAACGGTCCACCTGCCGTGCGCTGGGGACTTCCGCGGGCAAAGGCGCGGAAGACGTCGCGGGCTTCGGGGAGAGATTGACCAAATTCCTCGGGATCGCCCCCGAACAAGTCTCCTGGGACGCGGCCAAGGGCTACCTTTACATTGAGGCGAACGTCTCGGAGTTCAGTTACAACACGATCTTGCATGCCTCCAGGGGTCGCTATGTCGTGTCGGCCCGGTCGGTGGCCTGGCAGCGAGCCTGGCGGAGCAGATGGCACGACAGGGCCCGCGCCGGGTCCCGCGGCCGTGAGGAGAGTGGTCGAGCGTGACGACGCACGGAGTGCGCATGGAGACTGGCCAGTTGTCCGTCGACCTCCGCCGGCGCATCGGCCGGCTGCGCCATATCACCGGCTTCGTCACCACCTACGGCCAGGAGGTCGACCCCCGCCTGTCGGTGTTCGCGCGCCTGTGGCACGTCAAGCGAGTGGTGTCCACCGCCGACCGGCTCAGCGGCCTCACCGAGTCGCTGGACGGCGCCAAGATCGAGCGGCTGGCCTGGCTGCACGATCTCAATCGGTGGCCGTTCGCGCACAACAGCGAGAAGGGGTTCTTCGACCAGGCGGCCAACGTGCGGGAGTACTTCCTGAGCCGGTCGCCGACCATCGGAACGCAGGACATAGACGATCTGGTGGGCATTCACCTGAAAGATCCCTCGGTCATCTCCGCGGAGGGCCGGATCGTGCTCTTCGCCGACTCGCTCACCGGGGTCATCGAGGACCCGCTGTTCACCGTCTGCGGCCTCAACGTCCACCCCCGGATCATTCCGCAGTCGGTGAGCGACATGCTGGGGTTCTCGTTACTGGCCGACCCCTGGTACGCCTCCTGCTTCCAGTTGGCGGAGGAATTCCATCGCGCCGAGAATCCCGATGTCGAGTTCTTTCAGAAGCAGTTCCACGAGTTGTTCGGCGCGCTGCTCAGCGAATTCATCGATGTGCACCGGATCGACAGCCTGGAGGAGGGCCAGGAAGACCTCTTCGCGATCGCCAGGACGGTGAAGGAGACCTTCATGCGCCCGGTCATCTTCCCATTGAACAATGAGAAGGTCTGCCACTCGTCCTGGCTGCGGCAGGAGGTCATGCCCTGGTACCTGGCGCACGTACCGGACGCCCGGCAGCGGCTCCTGGAGATCGACGAGGACGGCTTCGTCGAGTTGGTGACGCAGATCGGCGGATCCCCGTTCACTGCTCGCGAGTTCATCCCCGACCTGGGCTATGTGCGGCGCGAGGCACCTGAGATGGCGTTCATCGGGCCGGGCGAATCCCGCGGCCGCGCGCTCTAGCCGCCCACGCGGGGCTGCGGCCCATGCGCCGGTGTACGTGTGCCTGCGGGCGGTATCTGCGGGCAGTCCGTTCCTTGAGGCGCTTGCGGGGCGTCCGGCCGGGCGACCACTGATGCGGTCACCCGGCCGGACGGCTCGATGATCAGTCTTCGGTGGCGGAGGAGCGGCGGAGCCAGCCGACCGTGCCGCCGGCCAGGACGATGACCAGCACGATCAGCCCGATCCAGAGCCAGCCGGACGAGCTGGACGACTTCTCCGCGGACGTCGCGGAGGCCGCCGACGGAGCCGCGGCAGGAGCGGCGGGCTGCGCGGCCGCCGAGGAACCCGTCACGGTGAAGGTGTAGGTGCCCTCGACCGGGTGCCCGTCGGACGACACGACACGCCAGCCCACGGTGTACTCCCCGTTCGGGAGCGCGCCGTTGACCGCCTGGGTGACCTTGTTGTCGACCGCCTGGGCCGACCCGGACTGGTACTGCTTCTTCGACGCGTCCATCAGGACCACGCGCGGTAGCCGCACCGGGTCGGCGTAGGTGAGGACGATCTGGGACGGCGCCGAGACCGTCGCGTCCTTCGCCGGGTTCGCCGACGTCAGCGTGGTGTGCGCGGAGGCCGGGGCCGCCGTCAGGGCGAGGACCGTCCCGGCCGCCAGGGCGCCCGCCGCGATCCGCCGCATCATGCCCGGCTCCGCGCGCGGCTCAGGCCGTACCCGCCGACGCCGACGCCGACGCCGATCACGCCGGCGGCGATGCCGATGCCGCCGAGGAGGCGGGCCGTCCCGTCACTGGCAGACGCGGTGCTCTTGGCGGCGGGCTTCCGCTCGGCCGTCAGGCCGGCTGTGGGCGCGGCGTCCTTCGGGGTGAGCTGGAGCGTCGGCGCCGGGTGCTCCGGTTCGGCGGCGCCCTCGGCCTGCTCCTCCTCCCACTTGACGACCTCGCCGTTGGAGTACGTCTGGTCGGCCTTGAACGAGATCTGGTCGGTGTCGGTCGGGAGCGGGCCCATGGAGACGTCGAACTCCTGGAACTGGCCCGGCTCGATCTCGCCGCCCGACCAGGTGATCGTCGTGACGGCCTCGGTCAGCTCGCCGCCGTGCGACGTGATCGGCTTCGGCAGCTTGGACTTCTCGGCCTTCACCGTCCAGCCCGGGGTGGGGCGGACGGACACCGACGCCAGCGGATGGTCGACCGGCAGGTGCACCACGACCTTGGTGGTGGAGGCGTTGTCGCGCTCGTTCGGCACCCGGAACGACACCTTGGTGTAGGAGCCCTGCTCGGCGGTCCTCGGGTTGGCGGTGACGTGCGCGGACGCGGCCGTCGCCGCGCCGACCACGGCCAGGGCCGCGAGGGACGCGAGAGCGCCGGCGCGGCGGGCATGCGAGATGAAAGGCATGGGGAAATGTCCGTTCGAGTCGTACGGAAGAGAAGCCGGATGCGCCGCGGATCGGCGTCCGGTGACGTACGGCGCCCGACGCGGAGGCTCCGCCTCAGCAGAAGTGCGCGAGCGCCCTCGAACCCGCGGGGGGACCCCGCTCGACCACCTGGTGCCGCAGCACCCGGCCGAGGGCGGTGGCGGCGTCCGCCACCGGAGGCACCGGGACGGGACGCGGGGACGCGGCCGGCTCGATGGACAGCAGGGCCAGCAGCAGCCGGACGGGACGGTCGGCCGCGGCGGCGACCCGGCGGGCCATCGCCCAGGCGGCCCGCTCGCCGCGCCGCAGCCACCACGCGGCGACCAGCGCGGCCACGCAGTGCGCGAGCGTCATGACCAGTCCGTTGGGGTCGTGCGGGGCCGACGCCGCCATGGTGTCCGCGCCGGCCGACATGGCGGCGTGCATGGCGGACGTGTGCACGGCGGACGGGTCCATGGCGGCCGCGTGGTGCGCCGTCGCGGGCATCGGGGGCGGGGTGTGCGGCGCCGCCGCGGTGAACAGCGTGTGCAGCGCGAACTGCCCGCCGAGGAGCCCGCCCAGGATCGTGGCGAGGGACCGTTCGTGGCCCGCCAGCATCAGCGTCACGCCGAGGACCGCCCCGAACCCGCTCATCCC
>NZ_SMJW01000149.1 GCF_004348335.1 Actinomadura bangladeshensis
GGCGCCGCGACACTCAAGCACTGGCACATTCTCCGGAAGGCCCGCTGCTCACCAAGCCGCCTGACCGCCATCGTCCAAGCCATCCTCACCCTGCACCACCAGGCCAAATGAGGTTGGAATTAGCTCATGGATCATTCGGATCTGTCCCACGCAACCTTGATCGGTACGACCTTGATCGGTACGGGCCTGGCCGATGCGAACTTGACCGGCGCGGACCTGACCACCGCGAACTTGACCGGAGGCACATCCTTGACCTGCTCGAACCTCACCGATGCGAAGTTAGGCAGTGCGGATCTGCACGGCGCGGGCCTGGTCGATGCAAACCTGGCAAGGGCGGACCTGTCTTACACCGACCTGAGCAGCGCGGAACTGAACGGCGCCAATCTGAGCGGCGCGGACCTCAGCGGCGCGAACCTACGAGATACGGGGATGACCAAGACCAACTTGATCAGGCAGAAGGCCACGTTCAGCAGCGACACCCAGTTCGGCCACCGCTAACAGCAGCACCGATTGGTGGCAGCGCGCACGGCCGCGGCGTCACAGGCCTGCTCGATGGTCCAGCTGGTGTCGCCCAGGTCCCGGGCGGCCTTGGTAGCAGATCGATGTCAACCATCGAGCCACGTTCGACGTCTTGTGCCGTCGATCGATTCCGACAGCCACGCCCATGGGTGGATCGTGTGCTCAGTTCCCGCCGCCGATGGCGTGGCGACCGGCATGCCGGTCTGGCAGGACGCAGAGGCCACCTGAGCGGGACTTGCGTTGGCAGTAGCCGGCGAGGAATATGCGGCTGCTGCGGTAGTCGTCCCAGGCCACCCAGACGACGAACCCGCCACTCTCCGCACCGAAGGCGACGTGCCTTCCAGGATGTTGGTGCTCGTGAGTGCAGCGCAGGACCGGTTCCGGGCCGTTGATCACACACAGCCGGCCGTGGCGCCAGGGAAGACGGACCAGTTCGGCAAGTTCGCTGTCGGACAACTCGATCGAGGCATGGCACAACGGAACCGGCACATCGAAGTCCAGAGGGAACTCGTCACGGGCGACCAGTCCAGAGGCATTCATAGTTCACTGATGATTGCGCCCGGCAGATGCAACAGCCCGTCACCTACAGTTGCTGGCGTGTCTGCGCTATCTCATGTAACCGTTGACAACTCGACCCAGCGGGGACGAATGCTCGCAAACACTGATATACGGCACGATCTGAGGCGGTAGCGCATTTGCGTGATGAGTTGCGTTTGAGATGATCTGCAATCGCATGTGCGTATTCTTTTGTGGCGTGCTTGATTTTGCCAGCGGGCTTGCTCGAGCGATTTCCATGACACTTTGGAAGTAGTGGAGGGTATTCGCGTGCTGCATGAGCGGGTAAATACTTGGAAGTGATTTGGTGTCGTGCGGTCATGGAGGACCCCGCGCCTCGAGGTTCTAGAGACGCGGCATTATCTCACTCCAGGAACTCCTGAGAGCGGGAGGCGATGAGAAGCGCTAGTGATCCGGGTCGTGACGAATCCCCCAGCACAGGGGAGCCGTGCTCCGTTCCTGTTACGGCAGCGGGACGGCGTGCCGTGGCTGGCGAGGGTCTGCGGTTCGAGTGGACGATCGCCGTCGCCGAAGGCGATCTGGCTGACCATCTCGAGCGCGCGCAGACACGAGTGATCAAAGAGGTGGTGGAATGGGCGAACGGGCAACAGCACCCCTCCCGCTCGACATCTTCGCGAGCGGCAGACGGCGGGAACGCCGAGGGAGGCTGACAGAGCTCGGTGGTGAAGGGCTCCTCTCAGGGCCGTTGCGTGTCGCGTTCGTCGGGCGCACGTCGACCGAGGACCGGCAGGACCCGACGCTGTCCATCCCCCGGCAGGTCGGCAGTTGCCGTGCCGTCCTGCCTGACCACGCCGTCATCGTCGCGTACTACTACGACATCGAGTCTGGCCGCAAAGCCCTGGATGAGCGCGGCCGAGGCCATGGGCATGAGCGTCTCGCCATCCCGGTCCCGCGCGACGGAGGCATCCAGGATCTGCTGGAGGATGCGTCGAGCCCACGCCGCGGGTTCGACGCGGTGATCTGCGAGTCGATCGGGCGGATCGCTCGCCGCACCTACGTCGGCACCCTCATCGAGTACCGCCTAGAAGAGGCGGGCGTGGCGCTGCTGGCGGCCGACGAGCCGTTCACCTCCAACCGCAGGCGCGCGACTCAGATCCTGACGCGGCGGGTGAAACAGAGCGTTGCCGAGTGGTACGTCCTTGAACTGCTGGAGGAGTCGTGGGGAGGGCTGGAGACCCACACCGAGCAGGGCTACAACATCGGCAAACCGCCCTACGGCTACATCGCGGACACGATCCCGCACCCGGTGCCCGCCCGCAGAGCCGAAGGCGCCTGCAAGCACCGGCTCCGCCCAGACCCGGTCCGCGGGCCGGTGGTGACCCAGTTGTTCGCCTGGCGTGTGGCCGAACGGCTGGGTTACAAGGCCCTCGCCGAGCGGCTCAACCACGACCTGGACCGCTACCCGACGCCGGTCCCGGTCGACCGCAGACGCACGGTTGGGCACTGGACGCAGTCGTCGGTCCGCGACATCCTCACCAACCCCAAGCACACCGGCTACATGGTGTGGAACCGCCGTGCCACCAAGACCGGCAACGGCAGAGCCAACCCGCCCGAGGCGTGGGTGTGGTCCAGCACCCCGACCCATGAACCCTTGGTGACCAAGGACTGCTTCATCGAGGCCCAGAAGGTCGCCGCGATCCGTCAGAGCTCCCGTAACGCCGGCGGCGTCAGCTCCCACCCGAACGCCAAGCGCAGCTACAGCCTTCGCTCCTTCCTGTTCTGCGCCTGGTGCGGCCGGCGGATGAGCGGCAAGGCTCCCCGCGGCACCGTCTACTACGCCTGCGCCCCGCCCAAGGAGCGCACGCCCGAGGGCCATCCCAATACCATCAGGCTCCGCGAAGACCTGATCATCGCCGAGCTGTCGGACTTCTTCGCCGACCACGTCTTCGGCCCGCACCGCCGACACCCAGATCCCGCGCCGGCGGGCGCCGCAGCCCGCCTCCGGTCGACTGAGCTGACCAGCGACCGTGCCAGCCTCACTTCCCAACACACGGCGCCGGAGCAAGACCAGCATGCGCCACAACCAGGGCTGCTCGCCACGCTGCCATCCAGCCGTATCGACCTCGGCCTGGTGCCCGATGCGGACCGGCGACGACTGTTCGAGGCCGTGCGCCTGAGGATCGACTTCGACCAGCGCAGCAGAACCTGTCACTTCCAGATCACCCTCACCAGCAGGTGAGCTTCCGCCCTCCCTATCTCGCTAGGGGCCAGACGGCCGACGCTTTGAAGGGGGCAGATGCTGCCGGTATCGGAGCACAGGCAGCGGGACTGAATCCCGGGCTGGCGGCGTGCGATGGATCGAAGTCGATCTCGACCTGGACCACGTCGCATCCTGGATGGTAGGTCACCTTGAGGCCGAGCCGCTCGTACAGCCGTTCCCTGGCACGCGGATCGGCGTCGGCGATCGCCGACCGCAGTGCGTCGACTCGCCGCACCAGGTCGGCGGCCTCGTCCTCGCTCAAGGCTGCTGCTCCTGGTGCCCTCACGCCGCTTGCCGTCTTCTCCGCTGCGGTCGTTCCGGTGTCGGTGACCTGTGGTGCAGCCGCAGGGGCATCATCGCCGGCCTCCGGCGCGGCCGGATGGCGCGCGAGCCTGGACAGGGGCGCTGCGACCTCGCTCCCCGCGGCTTCCGGCACCGCGTGTGTCACCGCCGCCAGTGCTGGTGCCGGGTGCATCGCTGTGACCGCTCGGGTGATCCGGTGGGGTGCCAGGACAGCATTCAGCCAGCGGTCCAGGTCGGGCAGGAGCCGGTCTTCACGAACGTAGACGCCGTGGGGGTGGGTGAGCCCGGTGGCGTGCTGGTCTTGTTTGGGTGGCCGGCACCGGTAGTAGTTCGTGGCGTTGCTGTAGTGGGCGTGCATCTTCCGGCCGCAGATCCCGCACCACACCACCCCCTTCAGCGGGTAGCAGCGTGTGCTGGAGCGGTGCCTCGGCTGGTGTGCCCGGGGGGCGTGGGCGAGTTTGTGTTGGGCGCGTTCGAAGACGTTCATGTCGATGATGACGGGGTGGACGATGTTCTCGGAGAACACCCAGGTGTCTCGCGGGTTCCATCGCAGTTTGGTGGTGTGCCCGAGCGCGATGTCGTCGACGTCGAGGAGGACTTCGTCCTTGCGCTGTTTGTTCCACACTTGGTAGCCGGTGTAGCGCGGGTTCTGCAGGATGGTGCGGACGGTCGGTTTGGACCAGGCGGCACCCGATCGGTGTCGGTTGCGTGTGGGGTCGTGGGCGGACGGGCAGGGGATACCGTCGCGGTTGAGTCCTTCGGCGATGGAGTGGTACCCCCGCTCGCGGAACCCGGCAAGGCCGACGAACTCGGCGAAGATCCGCTGCACGACCGTGGCCGCCATCTCGTCGACGACCAGGCGCTGTATGCGCTTGCCGTCGGCCGCCTTGGCGGGGTTGGGGTGGGGGCCGGCGTCCACGAGCCTGTACCCGTAGGGCGGACGCCCGCCCAGGAACCGTCCCTCGGTCGCGGTGATCGCCGCCATCGCGGAACGCACACGGATCTTGATCCGGTTGCGTTCGCCCTTGGACAGGCCGCCGAACACTCCCATGATCATGTCGTGGGCCTCGTTGGCCGGGTCGATCGGCCCACCGACCTCGGGAACCCACAACGGCACACCAAAGTGCTCGAAAAGCGGGAACGTCAGCGAGTACTGGTTGCCGTAGAACGCGCGGTGCGGCTCTCCCACGACAACGGCATCGAACCCTCGTGCGGGCTTCCTGAGGTCGCCGAGCAGCGCTGAGGCTTGCGGGCGGCGCTGCCACGGCACTGACCGGGACTTGTCGACGTCGAAGAACTCGGCGACGACCGTGCCGCCCGCCGGGTCGATGAGTCCATGAGCGCGGCGGAGCTGCCATGCCCGCGACGCGGCGGGGTCCTGGTGGTCCTCGGTGGACACGCGCCCGTAGAAGGCGAACCGAACCCGCGCTGGTGTCCTCGCCATCCGTGCTTCGCCCTCGACCCGGTGGTCTTCACGGTGTTGTCGCGCCGGTGTCTCGGTATCGGTCTGGTCCCAGACTGCGACGTCCGCGTTCACGATGTTCCCCCCCTGTTGTGGGACGTGGCGCGCAGCGTTCCTTGGTCGCCCGTCCGATGCGCTTGATGGATACAGCGTCTTTTCCCGCACTGGAGCGATGGAGCTACATCTACGTGAAATTTTGCAGCGATCAGCAACTCGAAGGAGGCTCGGATTCGAGAACGCCATACGAGCCACCCGGATGGCCAAAGAAGAATTCCCTTGGGGACGGCAGTCGTCAGCACAAATGGGCAAAATGTCACCTCCGGGCCAACAGTCTAGGTGGCGATGGCAGGTATGATAACAGGGAACAAAATCTCTTCACGTGCCTACAGGAGCCTACGGACAACTCCTACATGGGGTACTGGGAAGAGAAAATGAAAGGGGCTGTCGAAGGTAATAAGCAGATCGTGGATTATCGAGTCACGCTGATCTATCGGGGCAGACAAAAGAGGCCTATCGAGATCCACATGCGGGGAAGCAGGGTTTATAGAAACGGCATGCCAAGTCAGCTATACTTTGACCGGTGCATTACGACCAGGGCAAATGGAACGGATCGGCAAAATAAGAATGGAAGTTGCTGACCTCGAAGCATTGATAGGCCCGCCGCGGAAGCGCCCCCCGGCGGTGGACTGGCGTACGCTCGAGAGCGGAATGGGCCTGACGTTCCCAGCCGACCACAGGGAGCTCTGCGCTAGATACTCTAGCCTTCACTTTGATGGTCTCCTGACCTGGGTAAATTCAGGTCTATGGGAACCTCGCGCCACTATTCAGGGAGCGAAGGACGAATTGGAGTTTCTGCGTCAACGGAAGCTCAATTTCTCGGAAATGACATTGCTTGACGATCAAGGGCAATGGTCGAAGCGCCCCGCCTTCCCGGTCTATCCGGAACCCGGTGGACTGTTGATGTGGGGTAACACGTACAATGCTGATCATTGCATGTGGCTGACGGATCCGGATCCAGAAAAATGGACGATAGTGATCGAGAACGGAAACTTCTGGCACTTCCATGGCGGGTTGCTGGATTTCCTTGTCGGCATTCTCGAAGGAAGCGTGCGTTGTCCACTTCTTCCAGAGGGCTGGCCATCCTCTTTTGCCGTAGAGGAGATAGAAGGGTAAGCCTTCATGCATGAAGCAGCGGCGCCGGCCAACTCGCGGCGAGTGGTGACGTTTCTGCACTTGGAGCCCGCTTTTCTCCGGTTCCGGGGCGATTGTGGGCGTGCCGGATCGGAGGTGGGGCAAGAAGGAGCGCCCGAAAGGCGATGCCGCGGTGGGTGATGACCTGATCTGGCCGATCGGCGAAGTCGTGGGAACTCGCTGGACAGCCTTGACCAGTGCCACCGCAAGATCGGGGAACCCTGTATGGTGACATGCCCGCGGGACACCTTGAGGTCGGATTCGCGGTGCCGCTGGGTCAGCCCCGCCCATGAGCCCAACGGCTGGGGCCGGTTGAACCGGCTAACATCATCGATCTCGGCGACGATGACTGCGGCCAGGAGCGTGCTTCCCCGGCAGTGCCTGGATTGCGGCAGGTCGAATTATGGCGGACCCGGGTAGCCGCGGGGCAGGCTATCTCCCGTCTCGCTGATTTCGCTGAGCCTGGCCGGCAGCACGTTGACTTCGTGCACCACTCGCCTGGACGTGGCCAGGCCCGGGTGGGGCCGGTCAACCGGTGGGCCGCGTGGCACGTCTCATCGGTATGGTGAGCGCTGATGAGACCTCTGGTGCGTCGGGAAACGTACAGAGCAGCGGTACTCAGGCCACGGAGGACGGTCCACCAGAAGCAGGCGGAGGCAAGGACCCAGGCCGGCCGGTACTCGTCTCGGTGATCAGTCTGGCAGGGGTGCTTCTTGCTGCAATCATCGCACTGATGGGTGTGTGGGCCAGTGCGCAAATGGCTAGGGACGCCACGGCCAGTCAGCAGAAGAATCAGATAACCGAGGAGCGTAAGCGCCTCGCGATGGACAAGCGTCTTGAGATCTATACTAAGTTCAGTGAGGAAATCTCTCGCTGTCACGCCAAGATCGTGGACATCGCCGATAATCCTGCCAAGGGCAGAGTAGCCAAGCGGGATCGGGATGCGGCGTGGGAGCCCACCACGATCTGCCCCGGATTTCAGCGGCAGTTCACACAGATGGGCATCTTTGCCAGCGAGCCGGCCTGGCAGATTGCGACGAGAGTAAGGCTAACACTGGTCCTGCTGCGCAGTGAGGCCAACTCGGCGCCCTCGGACGAACTCGACTGCACGGGAGCCAAAGTTCTTCACTGCACCGAGCAGGCGCGGGCGCTTTATCAGGAAGAGCTGGAGTTGCTGAACGTCATGTGCCGGGACCTGGCCCCGGTGCCGCGGAGCAGTTGCTTCGCTCACGCGTCCCCAGCCCCGCCCAGATCCTGAAGACGCCACGGGTACGAGCGCCCTCGCTGAAGAGTTGACAGCTGAGGCCCTGCCAAGGCCGCGTTTGGCCGCGCGAAGGTGAATGGCCAGGTGCTTATATCGGCGGCTGAGCGGCACGACACTTCTCAGGCCTTGACCACCGCCGGTGGGCCGTCTGGCTGAACGCTGTCCCGTAATGGTGGAGGTTGCGGCCGGGCATGCTGCCGTTAATCTGCTGCCTCATGGCCAGTCAGCCGACCGCGTCCCGAGAGAATCCGGCTTCACGGCGTTGTGGCGCCGGTGCCTCGGCGCCGGTCTATTCCCAGCCCGTGAAGTACTCATTCACGATGTTCCCCCTGGTGCTGGCCGCGGTGCCCAACAGCACTCCGCCCGATGCGCTTGATGACTGCAGCCTCGATTCCCGTGTCGAAGCGATGGAGCACCCCGTCGACGCGTTCTGTGAGCGCGTCATGAGCTTCAGCAGGGTGACAGACCTGTGCCTGCGGGGGCAGGCAGGTCTTGGTTCTCGGGCGTGTCCGCCGCGTGCCGCAGGACACTCGCGGTGTTCACCGCCGCGTCCGATCGGAGTTGTATGCGCCGCCTCGCTGTCCTGGCCGTTGTCACCGCTGCCGTCGCGAGCACGGCGGCTCTGGTCCCGGCGGCTGAAGCCGTCCCGCCGCCCCCGCCTGGTGCGGGCACGGCATACCGGCATCTCGCTGTCCTCACCGTCGCCGCCGAAGGGTCTGGCAGCGGCTACGACCGGGACAAGTTTCCGCATTGGGTCACCGTCTCCGGGACCTGCAACACCCGTGAGACCGTCCTCAAACGCGATGGAGTGAACGTCAAGACCAACTCGTCGTGTGCTGCGGTGTCGGGCATGTGGCGCAGCCCCTACGACGGTGCCGCCTGGACCCGCGCGTCCGATCTGGACATCGACCACATGGTCCCGCTCGCCGAGGCGTGGCGGTCGGGTGCCGCGGCGTGGACGACCTCGCGGCGCCGGGCGTTCGCCAACGACTTGGACTCCCCGCAGTTGTGGGCGGTCACCGACAACCTCAACCAGGCCAAGGGCGACAAGGACCCGGCCGAGTGGACACCGCCGCTCGCCGGGTTCCGGTGCAGGTACGCCAGATCGTGGATCGATGTGAAGTACCGCTACCGCCTCACGGTCGACCCGGCGGAGAAGAGGGCGCTCACCCGCCTGCTCGGCACTTGCTGACACCTGAGCCGGTGGAAGGGTTATCCACAGAATCCGGCTCTACTGCGGGCCGTGGCCGCAGCGATTTAGCGTCGCGGCATGAACACGATCGAGCCGGTACCGGCGCTTGCGCAAGGCCACCACGGGTCCCTCGCCCCGTTGGCGCTGCTCGCCCGCAGGCTCGCGGTCTTACCGCCCAGGATACCGGGGGAGACTCCCTGTCCCCGCGGGTAGAAGGTGGGCGCTGGGCACGCTGCCCAACGAGTCCCGCAAAGTTGTTCAAGCCGTTCGGCGACACCGCTGCTCAGGGCCGTCATCGCTGTCGCTGCTCCGGCCGTGGACGCGATGACGGCCTGTCATCGCGGCTGCTGGTGCTTGGCGGTGAACTGTGCAGCCGGCGCTGGTCTTCTCCGCCGCCTTAGGGGCGCCTGGATGACTTCGTCATGCCGGACGACTCACGATGGGGTGGCTCTGGGGGGACGGTGCTCGGCCGAGGGTCTGCGTGGTCGAGGCGGCTGGTGTTGAGAGTGGGTGTGTTCGCTCCCTCCTGTGCCAGGTCAGGCGCTGCTGGCCGAGGCCGGCGACACGATTCTTGCGCGATAGGGGGTTGGGACGTTGGGGGACGTCTCAGCGGCCGGGTGGTCCTGAGACCGCGTGGTGGGTCAGGGTGTGGTCCGGGGGTCCTTGGTGCGAGGACGGTCATGCGGGTGTGGGTGGGGGAGTACCGGGCGTCGATCTACCGGGAGAGGGAGAGCTGGACGGGGGCGATCTCGCTGGGACTCCGGGCGGACGGGCGACGGTGCCGGTTGAAGCGCAAGGCGCCGACCCAGCGGGCGCTGATGCGCAAGCTGGTTCAAGCGGCCGAGGACCTGGCCGGCGGGGTCCGCGCCGAACGCCACTACACCGTGCAGACCGCCGCCGCGGACCTGCTGAAGGCGCTGGCCGGTAGGGGACTGGCGGACACTACGGTGCAGACCTACCGCACACTGATCGATCTGCACCTGGCCCCCCAGCTCGGGCGGGTGCCGGTGCGGGCCTTGTCGGCCGACCAGGTCGAGCAGTGGCTGTCCGGCCGGGCCGAAACCCTGACCACCAGCACCCTGCGGATCCTGCACGGGCTGCTGAGACGGGCGCTGCGGCGCGCGCAACGGCACGACAAGGTCGCCAGGAACGTCGCCGAACTCATAGACACCCCACACGGCCGGCCCGGACGGCGCTCACGCTCACTCACACGTGACCAAGCGGCCGCGCTGCTGGAGCAGGCGTTGTACGGCGGGCACCGGCTGGGCCCTTATGTGGCGGTGGGACTGCTGACGGGCCTGCGCACCGAGGAACTACGGGCGCTGCACTGGCACCAAGTCAATCTAGACGCCGGGACCGTCCTGGTCACCCGGTCGGACCGGTTCGGCGGCGACACCAAAACCCCCGGCAGCCGGCGCGGGCTGCGGCTGGCCGACCTCGCCGTGCACGCCCTGATCACCGCCCAGACCATCCAGGCCGCCGACAAACGCACTGCCGGCACCGCCTACCAGGAAGGCGGGCTGGTGTTCGCCCATCCGGACGGCACAGCGCTGACCGCCGCGCAGGTCCGCGAGCGCTTCCGGGCGATGACGCGGGCGGCAGGCCTGGGGGAGTCCTGGTGCCCGCGGGAGCTGCGTCATACGTTCGTCTCGCTCCTCAGCCACGACGGGCTCGCAACCCAGAAGATCAGCGACCTGATCGGACACCGCAGCACCGCAGTCACCGAAACCGTGTACCGGCATCAACTCCGGCCCACGATCGAAGACGGCGCCGAACGGATGCAAGCCATCTTCACCGGCCAGCTGAACGCATCCGCCTGACCTGCTGTCGGTACGAACATCCAGACTAGGCCGGGCACTGGCAAAGCCAACGGGGACGGCCTGCTCTACCTCGTCTTGGACGGCACGAGCATCCCGATCGACCGAGTGAGGGCCGACCGGCCTTCTGTTCCGGCAGTCACAGGAAGCACGGCATGAACCTCCGGCCATCGCCTCTCCGGACAGGACCATCGTGTGGGTGTCGGGGCCGCTGCCCGGCTCCGTCCACGACCTCAAGGCCGCCCGCATCTGGGGCCTGGTCCGCAAACTGGCCGCCTCCGGGGTCTTGGTGCTGGCCGACAAGGGCTATGTGGGAGCCGGCCCGCACATCAAGACGCCCCTACAGGGGCAAGAACAAGCCCGAGTCATGCAAGGACGCAACCGCGCCTACGCCAAGCTCTGCGCACCGGGCGAACGAGCCAACGCCCGATTCAAGAACTGGAAGACCCTCACCAAGTGACGTCCCGCACCGAGCCGGTCACCTGGCCAAGGCCATCCATGTCCTCCAAAACCATGGGCTCAACGCACGTTGGAAAAAGATTCGGTGTTACCAACTCGGTGCCTCGATTTCCACGGGCGGCTGGTCCAGTTCCTGCCGCACCACATCGAGGCGGGCGGCGAGTTCGGGTGCCGCCGCATGCAAGGCGGCGAGGTCGGCACGTAGCTGGAGGGCCTGCGTCCATTGGACGGCTCGGCCGTGCTCGAGGAGGTCGACGCTCTGGTTCGATCGGCCGGCCAGCAGGGCGGTCGCGGCGGCGTCGCTGGCCAGGCCGGTTGAGCGGGTCAGCAGGCTTTCCCGGTGGTTGCGTTCCAGCCCGTGCCAGGCGACCATCGGAAGCAGGTCCACGGCCGCTGCGTACCCGTCGGCGGCAAGCGCCTCCTGGCCGGGCAGGGATGCGGCCAGGGCCGCCCAGTTCTGTGCCGCCTCGAAGCGCTGGGCCGGGGTCGCGATCCGCAAGCCGGCGGCTGCGCGCCAGGCCGACACCGCCCGGATCGCATTGTCGTCGGCTCTCCCGTGTTCCTGCATGAGCGTCTCGTGCACATGGCCCAGGTTCGATAGGACACTGAATCGCCACGGATCGTTGTCCGGCACGTGGTCGGCGGCCTCCCTGATGAGCGCGGCCGCCCGTTCGAGGTCGTCGGGATCGTGGGACCACGCGAATCTGATGCGATAGCAGTTGCCGAGGTTGCTCTGCAGGTAGCTCCGCTTCGGATCGTGTGGGCCGAACAGTGTGAGTGCCGTGTTCATGTGGTCGATCGCGGCGGTCAGGTCCGCCTGCTGCCGGGTGGCGTGGAACCGGGACGACAACGCCGCCCCGAGGTTGGCCACCATCGCGGCCTTCGCATCAGGTGACCGGTCCAGGGCGGCCTGGAAGCAGCCGACGGCCTCGTCGAGATCCGCAGCGCCGTTGTCGGATGACGCGGTGTACAGCGCCCGCGACGCCAGCGCGTTTCCGAGGCTGTTGAACAAGGCGGCGGTCGCGTTGTCCGGGCCGACTGACGTCACAGCGTCGCGCGCGAGTTGGATCGCGAGATCGATATCGGCGGCTCGGCGGCGCAGCTCGAACCGGGCGCACAGCGCGTCGCTGAGGCCGCCGATGGCCCTCATCCGGGCGGTGTGCCCCTCGGGGAGCAGCCCGGCCGCCGACCTCAGCGCCCGGATCGCGCCGTCAAGGTCAGCAGCGTCGCCCGTGCGGCCGAACCTGTGCTTGTAGGCGTTGCCCAAGTTGCTCAGCACGGGCACGCGTGTGGCGGCGGTCCCCGCGGCGGCCTGCGCGGCAAGCAGCGCGTCGATTGCCCGGCTCAGATCGTCGAGCTGGCCGAGTTGCCGGTAACGAATGCGCAGCGCGCCAGCTAGGTTGGACAACGCCACGGAGCGGACTCGGTCGTCGTCGGCGTTGTCGACCGCGCGTTGCGCCGCGTCGATGGCCTCGTCGACGTCGGGCTTCTCCGACGAGGTGAAGAAGCCCACCAGCGTGGCACTCAAGTTCGACAGCAAGCTCGCATCCCCCGGCGCCAGCTCGACCGCCGCCCGGGACAACCGTACGGCCTCGGCCATCGCATTGGTGTCACGGTCGAGTTCGGCCACAGAGCTCAGGGCACCGCTCAGATGCGACAGGCAACTGGCCCGCTCGGGATCGTCGGGCGCGGCCGCGTCGACCGCAGCTCGGCCGAACCGCACGGCCCTGGCCAAGGCCGCGCGGTCGCCGGTCCATTCGAAGCGGATGCGCAGCAGGTTGCACAGCCCCGACATCCACCTGACCCGGTCGGCGCCTTCGGTGGCCGCCAGCGTCTCGTTGGCCTCGATCGCCGCGTCGAGATCGGTCAGGTTCGTGGTCGCCTCGGCCAGCACGGCCAGCGTGGTGGCGTATCTGGTCGACAGATCGTCGGGGCGCGGGAAATGCTCGGGCAGCGGCACGGCAGCGGCCTCGCGAAACGACTCGGCGGCCGTGCGCAGCGAGTCCGTGTCGCCGTGGCGGTTGAACCGCATGCGCAGGGCGGTGCCGAGGTTGAACAGGGCGATGGCCCGGAGGGGATCGTGCGGGACGTAGCTGGGAACCGCGTGCTGCAGCAGGGAGATCGCGCGCATGAGCGCGTCCGGATCGTCGGAGGAGTTCAGGCCGCTCAGAATGTCCATCGCCTCCGTGGCCTGCCGCAGGTGCGGCACACGGTCAATCAGCAACCGGGTGACCTCGTACGGGACCAACTGGGGCGCCGCCTTGTACAGAGCGGTGAACAGGTCCACCGCGATGCGTAGATCGTCGTCGCCATGGCCTGGCCGCGCTTGGTGCCGTAGCCAGTACAGCGTGGCGACAACGAACACAACTTCCACCGGAACATCGCCGTTGGGCCCCTGGTTGTCTTCCCAGAGTTGCTTGGCCTCGGCTACCGCTTGGGGGGCCAGCACAGCAGACCGATCGCCTTGGAACTGAAATGCGTCGAGCCGTCGTGCGAAGGCCATCAGTCGCTCGTCGAACATGTCATCCCCCGCAGGTGCTGACCGCCTGAACCGCTGACGCGGTGGTCAGGTCTGTGGCGATCTCGCCGGCCGCTGTCTTGAGCACAAGGGTGCCGCGGTCGACACGGACGACCGAGCCGCACACGACGCCACCAGGTGTGGTGATCCGCAGGGCGGGTTTACCGCGCTCTGGGCCGTACCAGGTCGTGGCGACCGCAGCGACCAGGAACGCCGCGCAGACCAGGGTCAATGTGACACCCCGCCGCAACACCGTCGCCGCGACGAGCGCCTCGAGATGGTCGGCCACCCGGCCCGGCGGAAGGGTTCCGGCCGAGGCAAGGGTCGGCCGACCGTGGGCCGCGCGGATGAGCAGCAACGCCCCAGCAGCACCGGCGAGCAACGCCACCAGCAGCAGCACACCCACCACGACGGCCCACCCCGGGGCCAGCTGACCGATGTCGGCGCGGCCCTTGATCAGGCTGAAGCCGGTGAGCGCGGCGAGCAGACCGCCGAGGCCGTTGCGCCAAGCCACCGCCGCCTCGCGCACCCGGGCTAACTCCAAGCGCAGCAAGCGGTCATGCTCCCGGGCGCGCAGCAAGTCGGCCGGGGTAGCGGGGCCGGGCCCGGGACGCAGCATGCCGCTCACGAAGGCCACGCCGGAATGGTCACCGTCCAGTAGGCGCCGCACCCGTAGCGGCCGTCCGGCCGGTTGGCGTGCTCCTCTTCGCAGGTACACATCATTGGCTCGACCTGATCCGCCGCCGGAACCGGACCCGACCGCCGCCACATCGAGCCGCCGAAGGACCGGTGACGGACGATCTTGCTGACGATGGGAATCTCCAGCGGGGCTCGGCAGCGCGGGCACGGGCCGCGAAGGATCAGCGTGCCGGATCCGACTTCCTCGACGGTGAAGTGCCGAGCGGCAAGCCGACCGTAGTCCTCGTCAGTGATCTCAAGGTAGGGCAACAACTCACCGGGCGTCGTGCCAGCGGTCATGGACACTCCTGTGATCAGGGACCGGTATGCGTGAACGGGGCCCACGCGCTTGACGGAAGCCGACGGACGTCACGCAATTTGCGGATCGCCCAATGTAGAGCGTCGGCGGACCGGGCAGGCTCGAACCGCCCGGTCGCGGTGAGATCGGCGTACACCGCGGCGGCCACGTCGGCGGCCACGTCGTCATACACCGACCACAGCGTGCCGATCACCTGCCGGTATCCGGTGTAGTGCAGCGCGGCGGCCAGAGTGATCGCCTCGTCGGACAGAGCGACCCCACCGGTAGCCGTCATGCACGCCGACAGGAACGCGAACTCCCCGCTGTGCCCTCGCGCGCTGATCTCGGCGATGCTTAATGTGCGATCGTGCAGCAGCAGGCCGCCCTGGGACGGGTCGAAGAGGTCCTGGCCGCCGTGGCAGCAGAAGTGGGCCCAGCGATGCCGAGGCAACTGGGCGCCCACTGCGTCCGCCGTGGCCGAATCGCCCTCCAGCAACGTGTTACGGCCAGCGAACACCGAGGTCAACAGGTCGCGTTCGCGTGCGACATCGGTGAGCGGCACCGCGTCAGGGGTGTCTGGCAGCGCGACGATCAGCATGCGCTCCTCGTCGGGCGCCGGGTCGAGCGGCCGCCGCGCCTCCAGCAGAGCACGCAGCGTCGGCGTATAGGACGACACCGCCCGTTCCAGGACCGCCCGTCCACTTCCATCGTGATACCCGGCGGCGTGCAGCGGCAGCAAGGTCAACGCTCCGGTCGGGCACCACCACAGCCGCGGCCACCGCTGTCCGGGCGCGGGCGACCCGACCAGACCGGCCGCTGTCAAAACCGGATCGGCGATCTCGTCCCACAGCCACGCCAACGCCGCGTCGAGCGTGCGATCCCGGTCGTCGATGGCACGCTGGTACGCCAGTTTCGCCTCGGTGTACCGCCGGATCGCGGCCGGGCCGTGTTCGCCGCCGCCGTAGCGCTGCCAGGCCGCCTGCAGTTCATGGAAAGCAAGGTCCACCTGCCGCAGCACCCAAAGATGATCGACGGCCTGCTCGACGACGGTCTGAACGGACAGGTGGGGCAGTTCAACAACCCGCACGCCGCCGGTGCCAATGATCAACGCGTCGCAACGCAACTGGCTGAGGTTGACGATGGCGATCTGACCGTCGGACGCCGCTGGCAGTAGCGTTTCCAGGCGTGGTGGCCGAAGAAAATCGACAAACCCGTCAAGCCTGCGGACCTGCTCGACGAGAGTGTCCCACTCCCGCGCCAACGCCATCCGTCGATCCACCGCACCGGAAAGGTCGACCGGGACATCGGAGGGCATGTCACATCACCAGTTCTGATCGCCGGGGTGCGGTCGGCTGAAGTCCTGGCGGCGGTGCTCCAGCCGGGGTGTTCCAACTAGAATAAGTAACAAATTTGATCCAGTCAGTCTACTTCGCTAGGGTCCGTGGTCGCCTGGATAGGCGCCTAGTTATGTTGAAGCGGCGCTGACGGCAGTTCTGGCGAGTGTAGATCTTGCTCATGAGAATCGTATTGAACAACTCCCAGCTCAGCTCAGCTCTGCGATTGCCGGTGCGTGGTACGAAAGTGTCCGATCAGGGAGAGGAGCGCCTGCCCGGCTGTGGGGCGGCCGTGGGGTGACGGGTGCGGCCCGGCGAGTCGCCCTTGGGTGCGGTGCCTTGGGCGGGCTTGGCGGCGGCGCGTCGGGCGGCTCGACTGCGCCAGCGGGTCGGGTGCGCGGACCAGACCGCGGCGGTTAGCTCGGTGGCGAGTACGTGCTCGGGTTTGGTCGAGGGTCACTGCGCCAGTGGGTGCCAGTGGGCACGAGCGGGGCCGGTCGGCAGCCGTGCGCTGCTTGGCCTGGGGGGCTGCGACGCGGGCGCGGGCGGCGTCCGGCTCGGCCCACACTGGTCTCCCGTCACCGACTCCCTCATGAAGCTGAAGCTGCGCTCACGGCCCGGCATCGATCTCGCCGAGAACAGCGGCAGGGCGATCGCCATCGAAGATCGCCGTGTCCGCGCTGGTATTCGCCTACGCGAGCGAGCACAACTACCTCGACGGTAAGGCCCAGGTCGGTACCCCTGCTGGAGACCGTCCGCTTCATCACCGCCCAGTTCGAGGTGTGCACCCGTCGCACCACCGATCGGGAAAGGTCATCCTCACCGGCTACCGCACATGCGGGGCGTCCTGCGAAACCGACGACGGCGCCTTGGACGTCGACATGACCACTCAGACCTTGAAAAGACTGCCCCCAGCGCGGGTGGAGGCGCCGTGAAAATGATCATCCTTCGCGTGAATCTGCCGTGCTCGGCTATCCGGAAGGCTGTAGCTCAGAGGGGTTTTCTTAGTACCCCAGTCACTCGATCGAAGTCGAACATACCGCCCTCGAATCGGGCACCACTGCCTACGTATCGCCTGCCTCCCTTGAACGGGGCGCCGCCGAAGTGGAGCATGCCGCCTCGCACCGGGTACCGCCGAAGTCGACTGGGCCGTTCACAAACGGGCATCGCTGCTGGCGGCTGGTGCCACGACCGGCGGTACCGCGAAACTGCTCCACCAGCCGATCCCCGCCAGCCGCCTGATGCTTCCAGACAGCAGAGACGGCGGCGAGGGTGAGGGGCGCAGCAGCGACCACCCTTGAGCGGCGCATATGGTCCTGCCTTTGACGTGTGCAGTGTGGCCCGCGCGTCCATTCGGACGTAAGCGTGCCGTCAGGGTCCGGTATCCAGTGGGTGGGCTGGCTCGGGGCTGCGGCGCTAGGCTGCGGTCCTGCTCATCTGGCGATGAGCAGGACCGGAGTGTGCCGCGTAGTGGGGATCAGGCAGAACCCCGCAGGTTCTGAGCGGTGATGAGGGCGGATCGTCCCAGAGCCAGCCGGCTGAGCCTGAGGCCTGGCATCGGTGGACACCAGTCAGTGCCCGGTGTTGTAGGTCGGGGGCAGCCAGAGGTAGCCGCTGGCTCGGGTCTCCTTGTGCCTGATATTGATCGGTCGGTAGGCGGCGGGGTTGATGAGCCCGGTCGCGGCGGCGTGCCGGTAGAGCTCTTGGGAGACCAGCATCGCCAGGTCAGCTTCGGGTGCCTCTTCCAGGCGCTGTTTGAAGGCCGAGGCTTCCAACAGCCGGAACAGGTGTATCAGAGGTTGGCCGAGAACCCCATGCTCGTCGTGATGTACCTCGCCCACGTGGACGGCCATCCGTAGCCTGAGACGCCCGAGGTCGTTGGCGAGTCGGTTGGAGCGGCGCAGCAGCGCAGTGAGGTGGTGGGCGAGGGGATCCAGGATGCCGGCGGGGCGTATCTCGGGCGGCATGATGATCAGGGCGCCGTCCCCACGGTCCTCGTGGTGACAACTCTGCCAAGGCAGGCCGAACATCTCGCAGGCCTTCTGCAGGTGCTCGTACAGCTGTTTGCGCAGGAGCCGTTGGGCGTCGGCGTCGCGCCGCTGGTCACCGAACCGGGGGATGTCGACGCCGATGAGTGTGGTGTGCATGATGTCTTCTCGCTCGAAGTGTGGGTGGGATTGCGGAACTGAGGAAAGGGCCCGATCGAGCGGTGGTCCACTGCGGTGGGCTACCCGTCGGCGGGCGGCTGAGGATCAGTCGAGCATGGACTCGTCGGCCCAGAAATCGATGAGCTGGTCGGTGGTGAGCTCCTGAAGCAGTGCTGCGGGCAGCGTCCTGCCGGTTTGGAGAGACCGCATGGTGATCAGTGACAGCGCGGCTCGCGCGTCGTCCAGGCACCTGGCGCCTGTAGCGGTGACCGCCGAGCCTGCCGGGTGGGAGGCGTCGGGGTCGGAGGCGGCGATGAGTCGGCGAAGTGGCGAGGCAGGGCAGGACAAGGCGGGTCTCCTCGGTGCGATGGATAAGGTGCCCGTACTCGCCCGGGGGCTAGGCCGGGGCTGCGGGGATGGTTCATCCTGACGGCCGCAAGGAGGCCCACGCCCCCTAAACAGTGGTTCTCGGATGTTCCCGGATATACCGGCCAGTATCCGAGCCGTGTCCGGGAATCCCGACCATTCGGTCATTCGCTTGATATCGCTGCCGCGCAGCCTGTTGAGTGATCCTCAACTGGCTCGACTGGTGTGTGTCATGTGACCCGCTATCCTCTGGCGCGCTACCGCTATGGTCACGACAAGGCGGGCGGGCGACTGGAGAAGATCGGACAGAATGTGACAAAAAGTGACCAGGGAGAGCGGTACTCCACGGTGGTGGCCCTGCTGAATCGCGATCGCGATATAGCCGGTAGACCCCCATTCGCCGAGATTGAGCGCATTTCGTCCGCATTGACCGGCCGGACGGTGTACGGGGTGACGGTCCAACAGGTCCCCCGCGCGACCGCGAACGACGTCATGCGCGGCAAGCACACGAGCCGGCTGCGCTTCCCGGTGGTGGCGAGCCTGTGGGCGGTGATGCACCACATCGCTGCGCAGCGCGGTATCGACATCCAGGCGATGACGCCCTGGGAAGAACTCGACCACAGCTTCCACCAGCCTCGACCCACGGCCACCGCATCCACCGCGCCACCCGAATGGCGGCATGCGCGGCAAGAGTCGGCGTCACCGTGCCAGGCGCCGGCGGGTCGGCCCGATCAGGCATCCGGGCGCGGCACCGGCCTGACCTCCTGCGACCCGCTGGCCGCCAGCGTAGGACCGGGAGCGCCCTTCTTCTCGGTGACAGGTGAGCGGCCCACAGGCCAGAGCCCCCGACAGGCCGCGAGAGAACTACTGGCCCGCGTCCGCGCGGAGAAGCAGGTGTGGTGGCACGACTACCGTCCCGTCGTCCCCCACTGGTTCGGGCCCTACCTCACGCTGGAGCGCCTGCTGTCACTGATCCGCGTGTACGCGCCGCACCGCGTTCCCGGACTCCTGCAGGCCCCCGGCTACGCCCGGCATCTCATCACCCAGGACCTGCCCGGCGTCGGCGCCGACGAACTCGCCCGGCGCATCGAACTGCGCCAGGTCCGCCAGCAGATCCTGCACCGCCCCGACGCCCCGACCTACTGGGCCGTGATCGACCTGCGCGCCCTCGGCGAACATGCGGCGCCGCCCGAGGTACTGCGCGAGCAGATCCAGTACCTGATCTCCATGGCCGCCTACCCACACGTCATCATCCAGTTGCTGCGCGGCGCCGACGCCGAACGCGCCGTCCCCGACGGGCCGCTCACCCTGATGCGCTTCCCGGAGACCGCACTGGCCGACATCGCCTTCTTTGAGCATTATGATTACGGCCACTACGTCGACGACTCCCAGACCAGCGAAGAGCTCTCGCTGCGCTTCCACCGGCTCGCTGCCCGAGCCCTGAAGCCCCCCGACAGTGTCACCTGGCTGCTGCACATGCATGGCCAGCTCTAGCCATGACCCGCTGCCTGATGCAATCCAGCTCCCGGTCTGCTGTCATGTCAACCCAGGGGATATCCATCCGCAGACCGAGGGCTCACAATGTTCAGCGACGACCGAAAATGCTGGCCCAAACCCGACAATCCCCCCGACGATGGATGTGGATCTTCCATCAATGCCGATGTTCCCCATTCGGCGCGGGTCTGGAACTACTGGGTCGGCGGTAAAGATCATTTCCCGGTCGATCAGCAGGCCGGCGATGACTACGCGCGTACCTTCCCCGGGATCGTCCCGCTGGCTCGAGCGGGCCGCGATTTCGTCGGCCGCGTCGTCGCCTACCTGACCGCCGACGAAGGAGTCCGCCAGTTCCTGGACATCGGGAGCGGGCTGCCCGCTGACGACAACACCCACCAGATCGCCCAGCGCGCCACGCCCGACGCCCGCGTGGTCTACGTCGACAACGACCCACTGGTCCTGGTCCTGGGCTGCGCGCTGGCGAACAGCAGCCCCGAAGGCGCCGCGGATTACCTCGGCTCCGACCTGCGTCACCCCGAGCGGATCATCACCGGCGCCCGCCATTTCCTGAACTTCCTTCAGCCGATTGCGCTGATGCTGATGGGCGTCATAGGTCACATCCCCGACAACGCCGCCCACGCCACCGTCGCCGCACTACTGGAGGAACTCCCGCCCGGCAGCTTCCTTGCCCTCTACGACGGTACCGCCACCGACCAGGCGTTCATCGACGCCCAGCACGGCTACGATGCCACCGGCGCCACCCCCTACCACCTCCGCAGCCCGGATCAGATCCGCGGCTTCTTTACTGGCCTCGATCTCATCGATCCCGGAGTCGTGCCCATATCGCACTGGCGCCCCGACCCCTCTCC
>NZ_SMJW01000014.1 GCF_004348335.1 Actinomadura bangladeshensis
CGCATGGGCACGTCCACGCTCTGGTGCGCGGGGGTGCGGTGCACGGTGCCCAGGCCGCCGGCCAGGGACGACGGCGGGGCGGGGCGCAGGAGGCGGGTCGGTTCCCGGGTCAGGACCGGGTTCTGCCAGGTCGGGAGGGTCGGGCCGAAGGCCGCGTCGCTGATCGGGCGCAGGGACGTGAGCGGCGGCGGGGGCAGCGTCGTCCAGGCAGGCCGGGACGGGGCGGCCTCCGAGGCCGGAGCCGGAGTCGGGCGGGCCGGGCGGCGGAAGGGGTTCCAGGGCATCAGGCACCCGCCCGGGTCACCAGGGAGGCGATCTCCCGGACGTAGCGGCGGCGGTCGGGGTGCTCCAGGTCCAGGATCTCCTCGCGGCTCCAGTGGAAGTGGAAGGCGATGTACGCGATCTCCTCATGGAGCCGGTCGGGCGCGTACGTCACGATTCCCCCAGGCGGCTCCCCGCGAGGTCGACCTCGAAGGTCTCCGCGCACGCGGGGCACGCCACGGCGGCGCGGGTGTGCCCCTCGGCGTTGATCTGGCGGTAGAAGTCCTGCAGGAACGCCAGGTCGGACGCGAACAGGTTCTCCACGACGCCGTCGTGGACGGCCGGGAGGTCGCCGAGGCGGGTGATGACCCGTCCCAGCAGGACGACCGAGAGGTACGGGGGGTTCTCCCGCACCCGGACGTCCTGCAGGGGGACGAGTTCGTCCTTGGCCGTGGCGAGCCGCATCGCGCCGCGCCTGTGCACGGTCCCGGACTCGTCGACGTAGCCGCGCGGGAGTTCGAACTCGAACTCGGTCCGCATCGGCCCGGCCGTTTCGACGGCGGGGGCGGAACGGCGCATTACTCGATGGTCAGTTCTTCGAAGGTGATGGTGACCTGCTCGGTGAGGGCCGAGGTGCCGCCCGCCTCCGGGTTGCTGGCCTCGATGCCGCTGCACCAGGCGTTGCGCATGTGGTACCGCTTCACCGGGCTGTTCTGGTAGTCCATCAGGATGATGGAGGCGTTCTTGCGGGCGCTGCCCATGTCGCCCTTGAGCGACGCGTTGATCCAGTCGTTGAACGCCTTGCTCTGCGTCATGCCGCGCGTGACGCTGCATTCGCCCGCCTGCGCGACGCCCGGCATCTTCTTCGTGACGGGCTTGCCCTGCGCCGAGTTCTGCTTGAACTCGATGACGTCCTGCCTCTGCGACAGGCCGCTGACGGACTGCAGGTACTCGACCATCACGCCGTCGATCTGCAGGCCGAAATTATGTGCCGCTACGGCGTCGCCACCGTCGAAGGTCATCGTTCGCTCTTTCCGTTGGGGAGGTGGGGGTTACTCTTCGAGTTCGCCGCCGCCGGAGATCTGCGCGAGGCGGAAGACCACGAATTCGGCGGGCTTCACCGGCGCGATGCCGATCTCGCAGACCACGCGGCCGAGGTCGACCGACTCGGCCGGGTTGGTCTCGGCGTCGCACTTGACGTAGAACGCCTCCTCGGGGCTGGCCCCGAACAGGGCGCCGTCCCGCCACTCGGTGACGAGGAACGCGGAGATGTTGCGCCGGATCCGTGCCCACAGCGCGTCGTCGTTCGGCTCGAACACCACCCACTGGGTGCCGATCAGGATCGACTCCTCCAGGTAGTTGAAGTAGCGCCGGACGTTCAGGTACCGCCACGCCGGGTCGGAGGAGAGGGTCCGGGCGCCCCACACGCGGACGCCGCGGCCGGGGAACGCGCGGATGCAGTTGACGCCGATCGGGTTCAGCAGATCCTGCTCGCCCTTGGTGACCTGGAGCCCGAGGTCCACGACGCCGCGGACGATCTCGTTCGCCGGTGCCTTGTGGACGCCGCGCTCGGCGTCGCTGCGCGCCCAGATGCCGGCGACGTGCCCGCTCGGCGGCATCAGCTGCGCCTTGCCGGACGACGGGTCGAACACCTTGATCCACGGGTAGTAGAGGGCGGCGTACTTGGAGTCGTACCCGGCGGTCTCCTGCCGCCAGTCGCGGACCTGCTTGGCGTTCAGCCCGGGCGGCGGGTCGATGATCGCGACGCGGTCGCCCATCAGCTCGCAGTGCGCGATCATGCCGAGCTGGACGGCCTTGACGCCCTCCATGTCGATCGCGCCGCGCTCGTAGGCGGCCATCAGGTCGGGGGCGCACACCATGGTGACGGCGTCCAGGGCCTCCAGCCCGCCGAAGCCGGTGCGGTCGGCGGCGTCGCCGAGGTAGTCGTCGGGGCCGATGCCGCGGCCGTCCGCCGTAGTCGGCACCGGCACGGGCGCGGGCTCCAGCTTCACCGTCTGGGCCTCCGGCCTGGCGAGCTGCCCCGCCGGGGCCGCCTCCTCGACGGAGATGAGCTTCGACCGCTCCTTGACCTGCGTGACGATGTAGGTGCGGGCCGCCTTTTTCGCCGACACGTGGAAGCTCTCGACGACGGTGTCGTCCACCTTGACGTTCAGGCGGAACCGGTCGCCCTTGTCGTCGGCGTCGACGTCGGCGACCTCGACGCTGATCTCGCCCGCGGTGCCGGACGGCAGCGCCGACACCCGGAACCCGCCGAGTTCGGCGGGCGCACCGGCGGCGAGCTGCCGCGGCATGGCCTTGGCGTCCGCGCCGTGCCCCGACGTCCCGCCGACGCGGATGACGTAGCAGGTGGTGCCGCCGTTGTTGAAGAACCCGTAGACCGCGTGCGCCAGGTAGTACCCGTCGGCGAACTCACCGAACGCGGCGACGTACTGCGACCAGTTGGTCACCAGCGTGGGCTCGTTCAGCGGCCCCTCGGGCGCGAACCCCACGAAGGCGGCGACGGACGTGCCGACACCCTCGATGGGACGCGACCCGCTGGCCACCTCCTCGACGTACACACCGGGCGACAGATATGTGGCCATGCGCGACAAACCCCCACAGAGCGATCAAGGTCTCACCAGCGTGCCGTCCGGCTCAGACCACCAAAACGTCGGAACGGACCTCCCCGGAGGCAGCCTTCCGCGCACATTCGTGCAACCGCCCGCCCCGCGGACGCCGGTTCCGGGGGCTCAGGACGCCATCTTCGACGCGATGCGGGCGACGGCGCCGTCGCGGTCGGCGCCCATCTTCTCCGCCTTCCAGTCGAGCCCGAGCGCCGCGACGATCGACAGCGCGCTCCCGGCCGGGATCTCCACGCCCGCGACCGGTGTGTCCCGCTCGCCCGCAGCGGAATCGCGGTCCTGCTCGTCGGCCAGTTCCCAGAGGGCGCCGGCGACCAGTTCGCGCTTGCCGGGGCCGAGCGGCTTCATGACGTTCAGGGTGGCGAGGATGCGTTCCCCCGTCGTCCGCTCGGTTCCGGTGTCGTCGAGCCGCGCCCGGTCCCAGCGCTTGCCGAAGTACTTGCTGGTCTTGTACGCGGCGACGGCGAGGCCGAGGGCCGCGCCGAGCCCGGCCAGCGCCCAGCCGAGCGGGGTGGCTGCGATCGCGGCCCCGGCGGCGAAGGCCGCGACCAGGGCGGCCACGCCGGCGAGGGCACCGGCGATGGAGCCGGCCGCGACGGTCGCCTTCTTGTGCTTGCCGCGCGCGTTCTTCTTGTGCGCGTACGCCGCGATGGCGGCGGTCAGCTCCGCGTCGCAGCGGCGCTTGGCCTCGGTGGCCTCGGCGATCCGGTCGGCGACGTTCTCGGTCTGCGCCAGCACGCGCTCCAGTTCGGCGCGCACGAGGTCGGCGGCCGGGTCGGCCGTCGCCGCGAAGGCGGTGTCGATCTCCGCCGCGAACCCGGTCATCGAGGCGGGTACCGGCGCGCCCGCGGGCTCGGGCCGGTTCGCCAGCTCGCGGGCCTCGGCCTCGACCTCGCCCCGCCATTCCCGCTGGGCCTGATAGAGCTCGACGAGCGCCCCGGCGAGGTCGCGGGAGTACATCAGCGTCCTGAGCTCGGAGTCGCCGGTGCCGCCCGCGCCGAGGACCTTCGCGAGCGCCTCGGCCCGCTCCCGCGCGTGGTGCGCCTTGCGGATGTAGCGTCCGCCCTGGATCAGCGAGGCGGGCAGGGTGAACGCGCCGCCGACACCGCCGGCCACGTCCGCCGCCCCGGACTCCGCGACCTTCAGCGCGCCGCCCGCGATGCCCACGGTGTTGCCGGTGAGGTTGAAACCGTCCTGCGCCGCGTCGCCGGCGGCCCCCTTCCAGGCCCGGCGGTGGTTGCGGTGGGCCGCTGTGCCCGCTTCGGCGGCCTTCATGCCGCGCCGTGCGCCGTGCATCGTCCGGGCGTCGGCGTAGAGCCCGGCGGCGGCCGCCCCGGCCCCGATGCCCGGTGCGCCGAGCCCTCCGCTGAGGGACGACGAGGTCGAGGCGTCCGAGTCGGCGAACTTGGAGCCGACGGACGCGGCCGTCCCCATCGCGGTCATCGCGCCGGACGGTTCGGCGGCGTCCTTGAGCGCCGTCGCCGCCTCGGTGCTGGAGAGCCGCTGGACGGCACCCGGCCCGGCGGGCGTCCCAGCGGGCGGTGCGGAGACGGGGGTGCCCGCCATGGCACGGCGGGCGGTGGCCTCGGCCTCGCGTTCGAAGCGGTCGGACGGGTCGCTGACCTTCAGCCCGGAGCCCGTGTCGGTGCCCGCGACCGGCCCGGACCGCTGCTGCACGACATGGGTGAGCTCATGGGCGAGCATCGTCCGCCCCGCCGTCGAGCCGGTGTCGTAGCGGCCGCGCTGGAAGACGATGTCGCTGCCCGTGGTGAACGCGTGCGCCTGCACGGACTCGGCCGCGGTGTGCGCGGCGTGGTCGGTGTGGACGCGGACGTCGGAGAAGTCCGCGCCGAGCCGCGCCTCCATGTCCGCGCGGACCGACGCCCCGAGCGGCGCGCCCGGACGGCTCAGCGCCTCGTGCACGGCGGACCGCTGCACCTCGTGGCCGCAGGACGGGCCGTGCTCGTGCCGTTCCGCCGCCGCCCCGGCCACGGCGGCGTTGCCCGCCGCGCGCTGGAGGGCGAGCATCTGCGCCGGCCCGAGACCGGCCAGCGTGCCGCGCGCGGCAGCGGCGGCGGCCCGGCCCGCGTGCGGTGCCCGCCGCCGGCTCGACCGCTCGCCCGCACCGGTGCGCCCGTTCTCGGTCACACGAGACTGCTCGAACATAGCCCCGAGCGTCCCGCCGCGGCGCCGGCCGCGCCAGAGCGGAGGGAGCACATCATCGGGCAGTACGGCCTGCGCGATCGGGCATCCTGGTCCATTCGGGCAGGACATGCTGCACGGGGTGCTGCTCGCTCGGACGTTTCCCGGAGAGGGGGACGCTCGTAGCGTCGGAGGGTGAGTATCTGGTCTTCGCTGGAACCGCGGTCCGCGACGGTCGATCCCGGGAAGCGCACGACGGTCGCGCTGCGCGTCCGCAACACCGGCGACCTCGTCGAGGAGTACCGGATCGGTGTCGCGGGCGACCCGGCGGTGTGGGCGCGGGTCGAGCCGGCCACGCTGCGGCTCTACCCCGGCACCACCGGGACCGCGGAGATCGTGTTCGCGCCGCCGCGCACGCCGGACGCGGCGGCGGGCGGGCATCCGTTCGCGGTCGAGGTGACGCCGACCGAGCAGCCCGGCGCGAAGGAGGTCGTCGAGGGCCACCTGACCATCACCCCGTTCACGGTGCTCCGGGCGGAGCTGGTGCCGCCGGTCGTGCGGGGCCGGTTCGGCGCCAAGCCGAAGGTCGCCGTGGACAACCTCGGCAACACCAAGGTCACCGCGTCGCTGAGCGGGAAGGACCCCGCCGGACGGCTGGGCGTCGAGCTGCACCCGGCGAACGTGCAGATCGAGCCGGGCCGGGCCGCCTGGGTGGACGGGCGGATCAAGCCCGGCGGCATCACCTGGTTCGGCCGGCGGGAGTCGCGCCCGTACACGGTGCACGTGCTGCGTTCCGGGCGCGAGCCGGTGGAGGTCGACGGCACCTTCGAGCAGGGCGCGATCATGCCGCGCTGGCTGCTCGGGACGGGCGCCTGCGTCCTGGCGATGGCGGTGGCGTTCACCGTCGCCTGGTTCGCGTTCCAGCCGAACTTCTCCTCGCGCGCGCGGGACGGCGCGATGAGCCCGATGGGCAACCCGCTGGCGCTGCCCAGCCAGCCGGAGCAGAAGGGGTCCCCGAGCCCGCCGGAGACTCCGACGGCCGCCCCGAGCAAGCCGGCCGGGCAGGCCGAGCCGAAGAAGAAGCGCAAGCCGCGCCCGCTGGGCGGGCCCGGGTCGATGCTGTTCTACCTGTCCGCGGGCGGGCCGTGGATGAACCCGCCGCCGCCCGGCGAGCAGGCCCAGACGTGGAGCGTCCCGCCCGGCCAGAGCTTCCCGGCGGTCGGGAAGGACTGGCCCAAGGGCGGCAACCCGGCGATACGCACGATCTACAACCTCAACGAGGTGCCGCGTCCGGGCAGCAGGCCGACCTTCGACTTCTACGTGCGGTCGCCGAGCGGGGCGACCGGCGTGACCGTGTCGGCGATGTTCCTCTGGCAGTTCGACGGGACCGAGGGCGCCCTCGACCGGCTGGACGTCTTCAAGCCGATCCGGCTGCGGGCGGACGGCGCCTGGCAGAAGTACACCGAGCTGGCCGGGCTCCAGTACTCGGCGGGGTCGGAGTACAAGCCGCTGACGTTGGGCCGGCTCGGGGTCGCGTTCTACGTCCGGTCGCCGGGCGGGCAGCCCGTCGAGGTCCGGACGAACGTCCCGCCGGGCGACAAGTACGTGTCCGCGCTCCGGATCCCCTACGTCACGCAGAAGTAGCCGCCGGCGGTGGTGGTCACCAGGTGCCGGGGAGCAGGCGGCCCATCTTGAGGTACTCGCGTTCGGCGCCGGTCAGCACGTCCGCCATCGAGACGGGACGCCCGGCGGCCGCCGCCAGGTAGGCGGCGGTCGTGGCGGCGCTGCGGATCGCGCCGCCCGCCAGCTCGAACTCGCGTGCGCACCGTGCCAGGTCGAGGTCGTCCCCGCACGGCAGCGGCGGCGCCAGGCAGTGCGCCCACAGCGCGCGGCGCTGCGCCGCGTCCGGGAACGGGAAGTCGACGATCACGTCGAGGCGGCGGGTGAACGCGTCGTCGATGTTGGCCCGCAGGTTGGTGGTGAGGATCGCGATCCCGTCGAACGATTCCAGCCGCTGCAGCAGGAAGGCGCTCTCCAGGTTGGCGTAGCGGTCGCGGGCGTCCTTCACCTCCGACCGCTTGCCGAACACCGCGTCGGCCTCGTCGAACAGCAGCACGGCGTCCAGCCGGTCGGCCTCGGTGAAGATGCGCTCGAGGTTCTTCTCGGTCTCCCCGACGTACTTGTCGACGACCGCCGACAGGTCCACCACGTACAGGTCGAGGCCCAGTTCGCCCGCGACGACCTCGGCCGCGAGGGTCTTGCCGGTACCGGACTCGCCCGCGAACAGCGCGACCACACCGCGGCCCCGCCCGCCGCCGGTGCGCAGCCCCCAGTCGCCGAGCACGCGGTGCCGGTGCCGGGCGCGCGCGACCAGCTCGCCGAGCCGCCCGGCCTCCTCCGGGGGCAGGACCAGGTCGTCCCAGCCGACCGCGGGGCTGACCCGGCGGGCGTGCCGCTGCAGGCCGACCGCGTTCTGCAGCCGCGCGCCCCGGTGCAGGTGCCGGGCCTCCGGCGGGACGCCCTCCAGCGCGGCGTAGTCGAGTGCCGCGCGGACGGCGCGCCGGATCTGGCCCCGGTCGAACCGGTACGGCGCGGTGGCCGCCGCCACGTCGAACGCGACGTCGGGCGGGAGTTCGGCCGCCCACGCGTCCGCCTCGGGCGGCGCCGCGAACTCCAGCACGAGCGGCTGCCGGCGGCTCCAGGCCGGGTCGTAGGGCACCACCCCGGTCAGCACGGCCGCGACCGCGCCCGCGCCCGCGTCGTCGGTGAAAGCGTCGGTGGAGGCGTCGGTGAAGGCGCGGACCTGGGTGCCCGTGGTGACGGGGCCCGCGACGATTCCGGCGGAGCGCAGGCGGGCCTCGCGGATCAGGGTCGGGATGAGGGCCTCGTCCAGGCGCGACAGGTCGGCCCGCAGCACCGGCCGTCCCGCGCCGCCGAGCACCGCCGCGCCCGGCGCCATGCCCGACCCCTGGCGCGTCTCCCGCAGGTACACCACGCGCCGCACGGGGGCCAGCGCCCGCAGCTCGGGCGGAACGGGCCCGCAAGCGTCCTCGACCTCGGTGACCGCGCCGGACAGCGCGGGATCGAGGTGGTCCCCGCCCAGCAGATGGTCGGTCACCCGGTCCGGTACGCGCAGGGCGCGGCCGAGGAACGGGCGGTCCTCGTCCTCCAGGACGACCAGGCCGCCCGCGAGCAGCGGCCCGGACGGGCCGAGCCGCGCGCGGGCCGCGGCCGACGCCGCCGGGCTTCCGCACAGGTCCAGGGCCAGGCCGACGGTCGCGCGGCGGCGGCTCACATCGTCGTTGAGGTAGCCGTACAGCGGTTCGAAGGAGCGGTCCACGTCGGGCGCGAGCGCGATCAGCAGAAGTTCGGCGTCGAACGCGTCCAGCCCGAAGCCGGCCGCGAGCCGCGCGAGGCGGGTGTCCCCGGCGCCGTCCTCGACCTCGCCCACCGCACGGTCGTGGGCGGCGTCGCGTCCGGGACGCGGGACGCCGAGTTCGGCGAGCCGCGCAGCCCCCTCCGGCGAGACGTACAGGCCCCGGAACGGGTCCTGCGCCGTAGGATCGGCGGCGGCCCTGTCCTCCACCAGGACGCGCACCCGCCGCCGCAGCAGCTCGATCCTGGCGAGGAGGTGCCCGGCCGAATCGGTCAACGCACCGCCCCGCGGTCCACGATCTCGCGGTCCACCGCCCCGCGATCCACCACAGTGACGTCGAGCCCCTCCACGGGAGGCCCGACCGGGTACTCCGGCGAGACCGGGAACGGCGCGGTCACGACGACGTCGAGGGACGGTTTCAGCTCCCCGCCCAGTGCCGACCACAGATCGGCGATGGCGCGCGACTCGACCGGCGGGACGGCGGCCGTCAGCGGGACCGGCGCGCCGAACCGCCGCAGCGTCCCGTCCGCCGGGAGGGACTCGCCGGGCAGGGTCTCGTTCCGCAGCAGGCAGGCCAGCACCGCCGACAGCAGCCGGTGCTCGTCCTCCGGGCGCTTGGTCCACGCGGTGACCAGGTACGACAGCCGGAAGTAGCGCGGCGGCTGGCGCCGCGTGGTCACCCTCCCGTCGGCGTCGCGGACCTGGAGCGGGCCCCGCTCGCGCCGCCCGGTGTCCTCCCGGACGTCGTACAGGTAGGCGTTCACGGCCGGGCCGTTGCGCTGCGCCGCCCACTCCCGCGTCGGCGCGTCGAACACCACCTTGACGTCGCTGCCGGCGAGCGCGCCGCCGTCCAGCAGCGCGCGCAGCGCCGCGTCCACCTCGTGGAGCATCAGATGTGCCCCTCACGGACGGCGTAGGCGACCAGGTGCGGGCGGTTCTTGAGCTGGTACCGCGTCATCATGGTGTGCAGGACGTTCTTCACCGTGCGCTCGGAGTAGGAGAGCTTCGCGGCGATGTCCGCGGTGTCGAACCCGTCGGCCACCAGCCGCAGCACCTCCTTCTCCCGCTCGGCCAGCCCGGCGGCGGTGAAGCCGTGCTCGCGCAGCGCGCCGCGCTGCAGTCGGCGCACCTGCTTCAGCAGCCGGCCGAGCAGGTCCGGGGGCAGGTCGCCGTTGCCGCGCGCGGCGGACTCGATCGCCCGCGCGATGCCGTCCGGCGTCGCCTCCTGCCGCCACAGGATCGCCACCACCCCGTGCTCGACGACCTCCAGCAGCTCGGCCTCCTTGATCCGCCCGGCGATCAGCACCCGGCGGGACCGGCCGGCGCGCCGCAGCATCGCCAGCGCGGTGTCGTCGACGCCGTCGGCGACCACCACCGTCACCTGGGCCTCGGCGGTCCCGACCAGCACCAGTTCCGGACGCCCGCGCAGCCCGCCGGTCACCCCGGCCAGCGAGATCGGATCGGCCGCCTCGACCGCGACGGGGATGCGCATCGTCGTCGTCATCTCACTCACCCGCCGCATCGGAGACCGCGGCGGAACGCTCCTCCGCGGCCCCCTCCCCGGCGGACCGCGCTTCGGACGACCCGGCCTCGGACGACCCGGTCTCGGAGGACCGCGCCTCCGGTGGCACCGCCAGCGCGCCGCCGGACCGCACCGGCCAGGTCGTGCGCGCGCCGGGCACCCGGCCGACCGCGATCACCGCGCAGCCCGCCGGGACGTTCGCGGGCACCGCGCGCCCGTCGTCGACGAACACCACCCGGGCGCGCTCCTCGCCGTCCCCCACGTCGGCGTCGCCCAGGCCGGCGGTGGACCCGCCGAAGCCGACCATGCGGATCCGGACGCCGTCCGACCAGGGGCTGTTGCCCAGCAGCCCGGACAGCGCCCGCACCGCACGGCGCGCGTTGCCGCGGGTCCCGTCCAGCGCGATCGGCCCGGGCGTCTCGGCGAGGTTCACCCAGGTGTCGGGCCGCACGGCCACCAGCAGCGGGAACGGGCGGTGCGGGCCGATGTCGTCGGTCAGCTCGGTGATGTCGGACGCGGCGAGCGTCCAGCGGTCGCCGTCGGCACGCCAGGGCTGCGGCGCGTCGGCGTCGGGCGCGGCGAGCACGAGGGTGAGGGCGGTGTCCGCAAGCAGGACGGTGCGGACGGCGGGCACCTCGCGGTGCTCCTGCTCGCAGTCCACCGCCAGCAGCCGCAGCGCGCGGTCGACCCGGCGGGTGGCCTCGGGGTCGGCGCCCGGCGCCACGGCCCTCTGCTTCGGCTCCCGGCGGGCGGACGCGCCCCGGCGCCGGACGAAGATCCCCGCCACCGCGAGCGCGGCGAGCAGCGCGATGACACCGGCGCCCACGCCGATGACGATCAGCGCCCCGGTGCCGAGCCCGCCCTTGTCGTCGGACGTGGCGCTCACCGGCCGCGCCGGGTGCGTCCCGGCCAGTTCGGGCAGCGCGACCGCCGGGGTCGGCTCGTCCAGCTCCGGCAGGGTGCCCGTGGGCGTCGCGTCCGGTGCCGGCACCTGGGACGGCGCGCTGACCTTGGCCTTGGCGGACGGCGACTTCGACACCTTCGGCTTCCCGCTGGACGCGCCCTCCTCCTCCTGCTGCTTCGGCGTGCGTTTCGGGGCGGCCTGCTGGGCGGGCGCGGAGCCCCCGCACGCGGCGGCGCGCCCGGGACGCATCCGGATCGAGGTCACCTTGTCGCTCGGCAGCTGGTTCGTGCTGGAGTTGGGCGGCAGGCACAGCATCGGCTTCTGGAAGCCCGCGTCCTCGTACAGGCCCATGTAGGACGACGTCCGGTTGATCACGGAGTCCGCCCGGTCGTTGAGGCCGCCGTACTGGCCGATCAGCTCGACGTCCGCGCCCGGGTTGTTGGTGCCGATCAGCAGGCCCTGCAGGCCGGGATCGGCGTACAGGCACCACCAGCCCGCGTTGTCGCGGCACTCGCCCGCGTGCGCGGGCGGCGCGGTGAGCGGTGTCAGCGCGGTCACGGCCACGAGAACGGCGCCGGCCAGCACCCCCGCCTTCCCCCGAAGGCCGATCATCGGTCTCTCCTCCTGCTTTTCTCGCCCAAAAGGGATCACCGTGCGAACGACACCCGGGTGATCATCTAGCGGATGGCAACCCTAGGGGGACCCGATAACCAACGGATCATCGTTCGATCAACGCCGCAGGCCACGCCCGGCTTCACGGGCGGGGGACCCCGCCGAGGCGCGCGCCGCCATCCAGATCGGCATCATCATCGGCGGCGCGGACGGCAACTTCGACAGCAGCGAGAAGGCCGCCGTCCGGGAGGCGTGCTTCGCGGTCGGCGGAGGGCGAGCAGCGGCAGCAGGGACGATGCGATGACGTGATCGAGCTGGAGGGTCGCGGCGGTCAGCGAGCCGGAGACGACGCTCGGCCGAGCACCGTGCCGAGCGTCGGCATGATGACCAGGGGCAGGAAGGTGAACCAGTTCACCCGTCGCCTTCCGGGCGGTCGAGGAACTCGCGCAGCTTGCGCGCCTCCTCGACGCTCAGCGACCGCGCGAACCGGTGCAACACGCTGCCCGGATCGCCGGCCGGCCGCGCCCGCAGCTCGGCCGTGCCGGCCGGACCGCCCGCGCCGGCCAGCGCCGCCGGGACCTCGGCCTCCGGCGCCCCAGCGGCCTGCGCGTCACCGGCCTCACCCGCCTTTTCGGAGGACGTCCGGTTCCAGGTAGACCAGGCGGGCGATCGGCACCGCCGCACGGATCCGCGCCTCCGCGTCGTTGATCGCGTCGGCGACCTCGCGGGCGTCGTCCTGCAGGTCCACGGCGATCTTCGCGGCGACGAGCAGCTCGTCCGGCCCGAGGTGCATGGTGCGCATGTGGATGACCGCGGGGACGTCGCGGCTCGCCACGATCGCCTCCCGGATCAGCCGCACGTGCTCCGGCCCCGCCGACTCGCCGATGAGCAGGCTCTTCACCTCGGTGGCCAGCACGATCGCGATGGCGGTGAGCAGCACGCCGATGGCGGCGGTGCCGATCCCGTCCCAGACCCCGTTGCCGGTGATGAGCGTCAGGCCCACACCGCCGAGCGCGAACACGAGGCCGGCGAGCGCGCCGGTGTCCTCCAGCAGGATCACCGGCAGCTCCGGCGACTTGGACCGCCGGACGAACTGCACCCAGCTGGACGTCCCCCGGCTGCGGTTCGACTCCTTGACCGCCGTGCGCAGCGCCGTCCCCTCCAGGGCGATCGCGACCAGCAGCACCGCGATCGGCACCCACTGCCACGTGTCGATCGGATGCGGGTCGCGGATCTTGTGCCACGCCTCGTACAGCGCGAACAGGCCGCCCAGGCTGAACAGCACGATCGCGACCAGGAACGCGTAGATGTAGCGCTCGCGCCCGTACCCGAACGGGTGCTCCTCGGTGGCGCGCCGCTCCGCGCGCTTCCCGCCGATCAGCAGCAGCGCCTGGTTGCTGGAGTCGGCGACCGAGTGAATCGCCTCGGCCAGCATCGAGGACGAGCCGGTCAGCGCGAACGCCACGAACTTGGTGACCGCGATCCCGAGGTTCGCGCCCAGCGCGGTCAGAACGGCCCTGGTACTTCCTTCGGCGCTCACGTACTCCCCCGCCGCCGTCCGGTCGTGTGCGCCGCTCGGACGCATCCGTCGAAACTGCACTTGTAGCAGACCGGAGACGCCCACGGGAGATGGCGCCCGGGCGCTCGCGGCACGCCGGAATTAGAAGGGGAAGTCGCGGTCCTGGTCGCGGGTGGTGATCCATTGGAGTTCGCAGAACTCGTCGGCGGCGAAGCCGAGGCCGAAGCGGCCCCAGCCGGTGTCCTTGACGCCGCCGAAGGGCATCTGCGGCTCGTCGTTGACGGGCTGGTCGTTGACGTGGACGATGCCGACGTCGAGCGCGGAGGCCAGCCGGAGGCCGCGTGGGCGGTCGCCGGTGATGACCGAGGCGACGAGGCCGAAGTCGGAGGCGTTGGCGCGGGCGATGGCCTCCTCGGCCGAGTCGACCGCCTCCAGGACGACGACCGGCCCGAACGTCTCGCCCTGTGCGATCTCGGCCTCGTCCGGGACGTCGGCGAGGACGGTCGCCGGGTAGCAGGGCGGCTCGGGGACGCCGCCGGCGAGGACGCGGGCGCCGAGCCCGACGGCCTCCTGGACGCGGCGGTCGATGAGGGCGAGCGCCCACTCGTTGATCACCGGTCCGATGACGGTGGCCGGGTCGGACGGGTCGCCCGCCGGCAGCGCCGATGCCCTGGCCGCGAACCGCTCGGCGAACTCCTCGGCCAGCGGGCGCTCCACGTAGACGCGGCGGGCGCACATGCAGACCTGCCCCTGGTGGACGAAGGCGCCGTAGGTGGCGGCGTCCACGGCGTAGTCGAGGTCGGCGTCGGCCGCGACGATCAGCGGGTTCTGGCCGCTGAGCTGGAGCACCATCCGCTTCAGGTGGCGGCCGGCCTTCTCGGCGAGGCGGCGGCCGGTCGCCGTGGAGCCGGTGAAGTTGATCCGCTTGACGAGCGGGTCGGCCAGCAGCGCGTCGGCGATGCCGCCCGCTTCGCCGGGGGCGTGCGTGACGACGTTGAGGGCGCCGGGCGGCAGACCCGCCTCCTGCAGGATCTCCGCCCAGAGCGCGCCGCCGGTGTACGGGGAGTCCTCGGACGGTTTCAGCACGACCGTGTTGCCGAGCGCGAGCGGGCCGATGATCCCGCGTCCGGCGAGGGTCAGGGAGGCGTTCCACGGCGTGATCGCCGCGACCACGCCGACGGGGCGGCGGACGGCCATCGCGGTGGTGCCCGCGACGTCCGACGGCAGCAGTTCTCCCGCCGGCCGGTAGGCGAGCTGCGCGGCCTGGCGCAGCAGCCTGATCGCGAAGCCGAGCTGGACGCCGCCGAAGCCGGCGCCGCAGCCGGTCTCGGCGGCGAGGGCGGCGAGCACCTCGTCGCCGCGGCGCTCCAGGACGTCGGCCGCGCGCAGGAACACGAGCTGGCGCTCGTGCGGCAGCGTCCGCGCCCAGCCGTCGAACGCCGCGTGCGCGGCGGCCACGGCCCGGTCGGCGTCCTCGATGTCGCCGGCGGCGACCTCGCTGAGCGTCTCGCCCGACCACGGCGAGAGGTTCAGGTACGAGCGCCCTGAGGCGGAGTCGCCCCACTCTCCGCCGATGAAGTGTCCGACGCGCGGCTTGCGCCAATCCGCCATGGGGCCCGGTTCTCCTCGCTCGCGTCGTCGTCCTACGGCCCTAGAAGATTGCCATCGCGGGTCCGGCGGTCAAAAACGTTCGAATACCTGGAACGGTCAAGCCATACTCTGACCACTGTGACCGATGAAGACTCCCCGAGGCGGCGTCCCCGCCCCGCCACCGATCCCTCCTTCTCCGCATCGCTGGACCGCGGGCTGCGCATCCTGTCCGCCTTCACCGGCGATCGCTCGGTGCTGGGCATCGCCGACCTCGCGCGGGCGGTGGCGCTCACCAAGAGCACCACGCACCGCTACGTCGCCACGCTCACCAAGCTGGAGTACCTCCAGCAGGACCCGGAGACCAAGAAGTACTCGCTCGGCCCGCGCGCGGTGGACCTCGGGTTCGCCGCGATCGACTCGATGGAGCTGACCGGCATCGCCGGCCCCCCGCTGCAGACCCTGGCGGACGAGACCGGCTACACGGCCAGCATGGGCCTGAGCGACGGCCTCGACGTCGTCTACGTCGACCGGAGGCGAAGCGGACGGCGCAGCTCGCTGGCCATGGACCTCAACCTCCACATCGGGTCGCGCCTCCCGGCCTACTGCACGTCGATGGGGAAGGTCCTGCTGGCGTACAAGGATGCGGCGGAGCTGCGGCAGCTCCTCGACCGCACCGACATGGCGCGCCGGGGGCCGAAGACGATCACCAACCGGGAGCAGCTCATGGCGGCGCTCGCCCGGGTGCGGCAGACCGGCGTCGCGGTCAACGACGAGGAGCTCGCGCCCGGCCTGCGGTCGTTCGCCGCGCCGGTGCGCGACCGCTCCGGCTCGGTGATCGCGGCGGTCAACGTGGCCGTCCACCTGACGGTCGCGCCCGCATCGGTGGACGCGCTGGCGGGACGCGTCGAGCCGCCGCTGCGGCGCGCCGCCGCGGAGATCTCCCGGCGGCTCGGCCATCGCCCCACGTCAGAGTCGCGTTCCAAATAACAAAGTCGCGTTCGAACTCTCGGAACACCCTGTTGCTCCCCTGGTCACGGGCCCGTACGGTCGCCTCAACTTTCCGCCGTCCGGGCCGTGACCTCCTCGGCCGCGTGGCGGTCGCCAGTTTCCCGAGCTACCGAGGCGTTCCCCCCGAGGACGGGTCGGCCCCTGCCGTGCGAACGCCGCGGCGACAAGGAGTTCAGCGTGAGCGAGATCTCGGCACGCGGTGTGAACCGCCGTTCCTTCCTCAAGACGGCCGCGATCCTCGGCGGCGGCGCGCCGCTGCTGAGCGCGTGCGGCGGGCTGAAGGGCACCGGCGGCTCGTCCTCGGACGTCCTCAAGATCGGCTACGTCAGCCCGCAGACGGGCCCGCTCGCCGGGTTCGCCACCGCCGACAACTTCGTCGTCCAGCAGATCCAGAACGCGCTGAAGGGCGGCTTCACCTCCGGCGGCAAGAAGCGCCGGATCGAGATCGTCGTCAAGGACACCCAGTCCAACTCCAACCGCGCCACCGAGGTCACCCGGGAGCTCATCAACAGCGACAAGGTCGACCTGATCGTCGGCTCGTCCACCCCGGACACCACCAACCCCGTCGCCGACCAGTGCGAGGCCAACGGCATCCCGAACGTCACCACGATCGCCCCCTGGGAGGCGTGGTTCCACGGCCGCAACGGCAAGGACGGCGAGGGCTTCAAGTACACGACGCTGTTCTTCTTCGGCATGCAGGAGTTCGCTGACTGCTTCTTCCCCATGTGGGAGCGCATGGACGTCTCCAACAAGAACGTCGCGTCGCTGTGGCCCAACGACACCGACGCCAACGCCTTCCGCCAAGGCCTCGGCCCGATGATGAAGAAGGCCGGCTACAACCCGGTCGACGGCGGCGCCTACCAGAACGGCGCGACCGACTTCACCGCGCAGATCGCGAAGTTCAAGGACTCGGGCGCCGAGCTGTTCACCTGCACGCCGATCCCGCCCGACTTCCAGACGTTCTGGAAGCAGTCCCGGCAGCAGGGCTTCAAGCCGAAGCTGGCGACGGTCGCCAAGGTCATGCTGTTCCCGTCCGAGGCCGAGGCGCTCGGGCAGCTCACCGACAACATCGCCACCGACTTCTGGTGGAGCCCGGCGCACCCGTACAAGTCGGTCCTGGACGGCCGGAGCGCCAAGCAGCTCGCCGACGACTTCGCCGCCTCCACCGGCAAGCAGTGGACGCAGGCGCTCGGCTCGGTGTACTCGCTGTTCGAGATCGCCGTGCAGGCGTTCAAGGACGCGAGCGACCCGAAGGACCGCGACGAGGTCGCCTCGAAGCTGCGCACCATGAAGATCGAGTGCATGAGCGGGAAGCTCGACTTCACCGCCGGCCCGCAGCCCGGCATCGCGATCCAGCACCCGGTCGGCGGCCAGTGGCGCAAGGGTGACAAGTTCCCCTGGGACGTCGTCATCGTCGACAACTCGGCCAACAAGGACGTCCCGATCGGCGGCGACCTCAAGCCCACCAACGCGTGATGACCCGGCAACCGGCCGCAGAGCCGCTTCTCCACCTCGACGGGATCACCAAGAGCTTCGGCCGGGTGACCGTCGCCAAGGACCTGACGCTGCGCGTCGAGCCGGGCGAGGCGCTCGGGATCGTCGGGCCGAACGGGGCCGGCAAGTCCAGCCTGTTCGCGATGATCTCGGGCGACCTGCGCCCGGACGCCGGCGCGGTGCGGTTCGGCGGACGGGACGTCACCGGCGTCCCGCCGCACGCCCGCACCCGCGCCGGCGTCGGCCGCACCTACCAGGTGCCGCGCCCGTTCGAGGACCTCACCGCGTTCGAGAACGTGCTGGTCTGCGCGTACCAGGGCGCGGGGCTCAAGGGCCGGAAGGCGCAGGAGCACGCCATGGAGGTGCTGGAGCGCACCGGTCTCGCCGACCTCGCCAACACCCCGGGCGGGCGGCTCACCCTGCTCCAGCGCAAGCGGCTGGAGGTGGCCCGCGGCCTCGCCACCGACCCGCGGCTGCTGCTGCTGGACGAGGTCGCCGGCGGGCTGACCGAGCCGGAGGTGCTGGAGCTCGTCGAGATCATCAAGGACCTGCACGCGGGCGGCCTCGGCATCGTCTGGATCGAGCACGTCGTCCACGCGCTGGTGAAGACCGTCGGCCGGATGGTGTGCCTGGCGGGCGGCGACCTCGTCGCCGACGGCGCGCCGATGGACGTGCTGGCCGACGCGAAGGTGCGCGAGCTGTACCTGGGCGGCGGCCCCGAGACCGGCCTGCCCGACGAGGACACCGGCCTGCCCGGCGAGGACACCGGCCTGCCCGGCGAGGAAGGGGGCGAGGGCTCGTGACGCTGCTGTCGGTCCGCGACCTCACCGTCCACCACGGCCAGCTGCGCGCGGTGGACGCGCTCAGCCTGGACGTCGCGAAGGGCGAGGTCCTGGCGATCATCGGGGCGAACGGCGCGGGCAAGTCGACGCTGCTGCGCGCCCTCGCCGGGCTGAACCTGCCGACGTCGGGCTCCGTCCGGCTCGACGGCCGCGACATCACGCGGCTGCCCGCGCACAAGCGGGTGGCGGCGGGCGTCGCCCTCGTCCCGGAGGGGCGGCGGCTGTTCCACTCCCTCACCGTGGAGGAGAACCTGCTCGCGGGCGCCTACCGCAAGCGCCCCGGGCCGTGGACGGTCGCCGCCGTCCACGAGCTGTTCCCGTGGATGGCCGACCGGCGCGGGCAGAACGCGTCCCAGCTGTCGGGCGGCGAGCAGCAGGCGGTGGCCATCGGCCGTGCGCTGCTGTCCAACCCGGACCTGCTGCTCATCGACGAGCTGTCGCTCGGCCTCGCCCCGGTCATCGTCCGCCGGATCTACGAGATCCTCCCGGACATCGTGGGCGCCGGCACCACCGCGCTGATCGTCGAGCAGGACGTCTCGCAGGCCATGCGGGTCGCCGACCACGTGCACTGCCTGCTCGAAGGCCGGTCGGTGCTGCGGGGACGGCCCGCCGACCTGACGGCGGAGCAGGTCGAGCACGCCTACTTCGGCATCGGCGCCGGCACGGACGCGAGCACCGACACCGACACCGACACGGGAGCGGCGCTCGCCGGCCAGGAAGGACACGACTGATATGGGCTGGCTCAACGCCGTCATCCAAGGAGTGCTGCTCGGCGGCCTCTACGCGCTGTTCGCGGCGGGCCTGTCGCTGATGTTCGGCGTCATGCGGATCGTCAACCTGGCGCACGGCGACCTCGGCGTCGTCGCGGCGTTCCTCGCGCTGGCCATGGTCAGCGGGACGGGGCTGCCGCTGTGGATCGTGCTGGTGGTGACCGTCCCGCTGTTCGCGCTGCTCGGCTACCTGACCCAGCGGGTGCTGCTGCAGCGCAGCCTCGGCGCCGGGCCGCTCGCGACCCTGCTCGTCACGTTCGGGCTGTCGATCGTGCTGCAGAACGTCCTGCTGGAGGTCTTCTCCGCCGACACCCGCACCCTCGACGGCGGCTCCTTCGCCACCGGATCGTTCAAGGTCACCGACTCGATCTCGATCGGCTACCTGTCGGCGGCGACGTTCCTGCTGGCCTGCGGCGCGCTGATCGGCATCCAGGTGTTCCTGTCGCGGACCGGGCTCGGGCGGATGCTGCGCGCCTCGTCCGACGACCAGGAGACCGCGAGCCTGATGGGCGCCGACAGCAGGCACGTGTACGGCATCGCGACCGCGATCGCGTTCGCGACCGTCGCGCTCGCCGGGCTGATGTTCGCCATCCGGTCCTCGTTCGACCCGGCGATCGGCCCGTCGCGGCTGATCTTCGCGTTCGAGGCGGTCGTCATCGGCGGGCTCGGCTCCCTGTGGGGGACGCTGATCGGCGGCATGGTCCTCGGCATCACGCAGTCGCTCGGCGCGCAGATCGACCCCGCGCTGACGCTGCTCGCCGGCCACCTCGTCTTCCTCGCCGTGCTGGCCTTCCGGCCGCAGGGCCTTCTCACGGGACGGACCGCATGACGATCTCCGAGATGGTGGCGGCCCGTGCGGCGGGCGCGCTGCGGGTGAACCGGGCGGCCCGGTCCTCGAAGCTGTCGGCCGCCGGGATGGCGGTGGGGACGGTCGTCCTCGTGGCCCTGCCGTTCCTCGTGTTCAGCTCGGTCACCGACACGATGGTCAACCTGTTCGTGCTGATCGCGCTCGCGAGCATGTGGAACCTGCTCGCGGGGTTCGGCGGCCTCGTGTCGGTGGGGCAGCAGGCGTACATCGGCATCGGCGCCTACAGCCTGATCGCGCTCGCCGACCTGGGCGTGCAGCCCTACCTCGCCGTCCCGCTGGCCGCGCTGACGTGCGTGCTGTTCGCCCTGCCGACCTCGTGGCTTGCGTTCCGGCTGCGCGGCGACTACTTCGCCGTCGGGACGTGGGTCATCGCCGAGGTGTACCGGCTGCTGGTGGTGCGGGTCGACAGCCTCGGCGGCGGCAGCGGCAAGGGGCTGACCGGCCTGTCCGGCATCGACCAGACGCTGCGCGGCGCCCTGACGTACTGGGTGGCGCTCGCGCTGGCGCTGTGCACGATCGCCGGCTGCTACCTGCTGCTGCGCGGCCGGCTCGGCCTGTCGCTGATGGCGGTGCGGGACGAGGAGACCGCGGCCGGCTCGGCGGGCATCGACGTGCGGCGCGCCAAGCTGCTCGTCTACCTGGTCTCGGCGGCCGGGTGCGGCGCGGCCGGGGCCGTGATCACGGTCAGCTCGCTCAGCGTCAACCCCGACTCGATCTTCAGCGTGCAGTGGTCGGCGTACATGATCTTCATCGTGGTGATCGGCGGGATCGGGTTCGTCGAGGGCCCGCTGCTCGGCGCGATCATCTTCTTCGGCCTGCAGGAGCTGCTCGCCGACTACGGGTCCTGGTACCTGGTCGTGCTGGGCGCCATCGGCATGGCGGTGGCATTGTGGCTTCCGGGCGGGTTGTGGGGCCTGGTCCGCGGAAGGACCGGATTGAGCCTGTTCCCCGTCGGCTACCACGTGCGGAGGCCCGATGTCGCTCAGTGAATCGGCCGCCGCCCTCGCCGCCGGACGGCTGTCGCCGGTCGAGCTGACGGAGCGGATGCTGGCCGCGGTCGAGGCCACCGAGCCGCACGTGCACGCCTACGCGACCGTCACGGCGGACGAGGCCCGTGCGCGGGCCGCCGAACTGGCAGAGGCCGCCGAGCGCGGCCCGCTGCACGGCGTCCCGGTCGGGATCAAGGACCTGATCGACACGGCCGGCGTCCGCACCGCCTACGGGTCGCCGCGGTTCACCGACCACGTCCCGGCGCGGGACGCGGAGGCCGTGCGGCTGCTGCGCGAGGCGGGCTGCGTGATCCTCGGCAAGCACACCACCCACGAGCTGGCCTGGGGCGGACGCACCGACAGCGCGTTCTTCGGCCCGACCCACAACCCGTACCGGCGGGGACGCATCCCCGGCGGCTCCTCGGGCGGGTCGGCGGCGTCGGTCGTCGCCGGCAGCAGCCTGGGGGCGGTCGGTTCCGACACCGCCGGGAGCGTGCGTATCCCGGCCGCGCTCAGCGGCTGCGTCGGGTTCAAGCCGTCCCGCGGCCGCGTCCCGCTCGACGGGGTGCTGCCGCTGGCACCGTCCCTGGACCACCTCGGCGTCCTCGCGGGATCGGTGGACGACGCCGCGCTGCTCGCGTCCGCGCTCACCGGGTCGCCTTCGGACGGCCCCGCCGCGAGGCCGCGCGTGGGGTGGCTCGTCGGCTGGTTCGAGGCGGTGCTGGCCCCCGAGGTGCGCTCGGCCCTCGCGGACGCGCGCGCCCGGCTCGAAATGCACGGCGTACACGTCGAGGACGTCGTCGTCCCGGACGAGCCGCGCATGCCGGAGGCCGTCCTGAACCGGATCGTCGCCGAGGCCGGCGCCTTCCACCGCGACGCGTTCGAGCGCGACCCCGGCCTGTTCGGCCCCGACATCGCCGAACTGATGCGCATGGCGCCGCGCACCGCCGGGCAGGCCGAACAGGACGAGGCCGCGATCGCCCGGATGACGGCGTTCATGGAGCGGGCGCTCGGCGCCTACGACGTGCTCGCCGGCGCCACCGTGCCGATCACGGCCCCGCCGATCGGCGCGATGACCTTCGAGGTCGGCGGCCGGGAGTGGCCCATCGAGTTCGTGCTGACCCGGCTGACCTCGCTGTTCAACGCCGCCGGGCTGCCCGCCGTCTCGGTGCCGATCGTCCTCGCGGACGGCCTGCCCGTCGGGCTCCAGCTCGCCGGGGCCGCCGGAGGCGACGGCACCGTCCTGGCCGCGGCCCGGCTCGTCGAGCGGCTGACCCCGCCGCTGCCCCGTCCCGCCTTCGCCGAAAGGAGCCCCGTATGAGAGTGACCGCCGCCGTCGTCGACGAACTCGGCGGGCCGTTCCGCATCGAGGACCTCGAGCTCGACGAGCCCGGCCCCGGTGAGGCGCTGGTGCGGGTCGTCGCCACCGGGATCTGCCACACCGACGAGATCACCCGCCACGGCGACCTGCCGATGCCGTTCCCGAGCGTGCTCGGCCACGAGGGCGCGGGCGTGGTCGAGGCGGTCGGCGACGGGGTGGCCTCCGTCCGGCCGGGCGACCACGTCGTCATCGGCTGGCCGTCCTGCGGGACGTGCCGCAACTGCCGCGACGGCGAGCCCCGCTACTGCGCCCGCCTCGACGAGGCGCTGGCCGGCGGCGGCCGGCTGCTCGGCCCGCGCGCCGGGCAGAGCGCGCTGCGCCGCCCGGACGGCTCGCCCGTGCACAGCCACTTCTTCGGCCAGTCCTCGTTCTCGACGTACGCGCTGACCTGGGCGGACTCACTCGTCGTGGTGCCCGCCACCGCGCCGCTGGAGCTGCTCGGCCCGCTGGCCTGCGGCATCTCCACCGGCGCCGGGGCGGTGTTCAACACGCTCCGGCCGCGCACCGGATCGAGCCTGGTCGTCTACGGCGTCGGCGCGGTCGGGCTGGCCGCCGTCATGGCCGCCCGGCTGTCGCCCGCCACGACGATCATCGCCGTGGACCGGCACGCGTCCCGGCTCGCGCTGGCCGCCGAGTTCGGCGCGACCCACGCGATCGACGCCGGGGAGACCGACCCGGTCGCGGAGATCCAGCGGATCTGCGGCGGCCCGGCCGACTACGCGCTGGAGTGCACCGGCGTGATCGACGTGGTGCGGCAGGCCGCCGACAGCGTCGGCATGCTCGGCACCTGCGTGCTCATCGGCGGCGCGCCCGCCGGCGCCGAGTTCTCCCTCGACCACCTGACCACGCTGTGGGGCAAGCGCGTCGTCGGGACGCTCGGCGGCAGCGGCCGCAGCGACGTCCTCATCGGCGCCCTGGTCGAGCTGCACCGGCAGGGCCGCTTCCCGTTCGACCGCCTCGTCCGCTTCTACGAGCCGGCCGACATCGACAGCGCCCTGGCGGACAGCCGCAGCGGCGAGGTGCTCAAACCGGTGCTCCGCATGAAGCACTGACACACCAAGAAGAAGGAGGAACCGCCGTGGGACTGCTCGACAGCGTCGACTGGCAGGGCAACATCTTCAAGAACGGTGCGTGGACGGCGGCGCACGGCGGCGGCGATTACGCCGTGGTCGAGCCCGCGACCGGAGCCGAGCTCGGCCGGATGGGGCAGGCGACCGCGCAGGACGTCGCCGAGGCCGCCGCGAGCGCCGCCAAGGCGCAGCGGGAGTGGGCGGCGCTGCCGCACACCGCCCGCGCCGCCGTGCTGCGCAAGGCCGGCGACCTGTGGCAGCAGCACGCCGAGGAGATCATCGGCTGGAACGTCCGCGAGGTCGGCACGGTCCCCGGCATGGCCGGGTTCGCCGTGCACGTCGCGGCGGAGGAATGCTACGGGGCGGCCGGCCTGCCGGCCCGCGCGATCGGCGAGATCCTGCCGTCGGAGGAGCCGCGGCTGTCCATGGCGCGGCGCATGCCGGCCGGCGTGGTCGCGGTGATCTCGCCGTTCAACGTGCCGATCATCCTCGGCATCCGCTCGGTCGCCCCGGCGCTCGCGCTCGGCAACGCCGTCCTGCTCAAGCCCGACCCGCGCACCGCCGTCACCGGCGGCACGCTGATGGCGCGGGTCTTCGAGGAGGCCGGACTGCCGCCGGGCGTCCTGCAGATGCTGCCCGGCGGCGCGGACGTCGGCGAGGCGCTGATCACCGACCCGAACGTGCGGGTCATCTCCTTCACCGGCTCCACCCCGGTCGGCCGCCGCATCGGCGAGCTGGCCGGCCGCCACCTCAAGCGCGCCCACCTGGAGCTCGGCGGCAACTCCGCCCTGCTCATCCTGGACGACGCCGACGTGGACGCGGCGGTGAACCTCGCGACCTGGGGCTCGTTCTTCCACCAGGGCCAGGTCTGCATGACCGCCGGCCGCCACCTGGTCGCCGACCGCCTCTACGACGACTTCGTGGAACGCCTCGCCGCCAAGGCCGGTGCGCTCTCGGTCGGCGACCCGGCCGCCGGCGAGGTCGCGCTCGGCCCCGTCATCGACGCCGGCCAGCGCGACAGGATCCACGGCATGGTCACCGAGAGCGTCGACCAGGGCGCCAAGCTCGCGTCCGGCGGCACCTACGAGGAGCTGTTCTACCGTCCGACGGTGCTGGCCGACATCCCGCTGACCGCGCCCGCGTTCGCCGAAGAGGTCTTCGGCCCGGTCGCCCCGGTCACCCGCGTGTCCTCCGTCGAGGAGGCGGTGGAGCTGGCGGGCGCGACCGACTACGGCCTGTCGCTCGGCATCGTGACCCGGGACGTGATGCGCGGCCTCGCCGTCGCCGAGCAGATCCCGACCGGGATCGTCCACATCAACGACCAGACCGTGAACGACGAGGCCAACGCCCCGTTCGGCGGCGTGGGGGCGTCCGGCACCGGCTCCCGCTTCGGCGGCGCCGCCGCGAACATCGAAGCCTTCACCGAAACCCGCTGGATCACCATGCGCGGCGAACCCGCCCAGTACCCCCTCTAACCGACCGCCCCCTCGTTGACCTGCGGCGTGTTGTTGTTTTCGACGCGCTCATAACAACAACACGCCGCAGGTCAACGCATCCGGTGGGGGGCGCGCTAGGCGAGTTTCACCCGGGAGCCGTCGTCGAGGAGGAACGCCGCCAGGCGTTCTGCCTCCTCGGTCAGCTCGGTTCGGGCGGGTTTCGGGAGGTCGTGCAGCGGGGTGATGACGACGGTGCCGGTGTCGACGGTCCAGGTGGCGGCGACGCGGCCGTCGACCAGGACCACGCGTTCCCCGGCGACCGAGAGGCCGCGGTGGGCGTCGTCGATGATGCGGCCGCGGTCGTGGTAGCCGAGGATCGCGTTGTCGAACGCCGGCAGGAAGCGCACCGGGGCCGGTGTGTCCGGGTCCGGGCGGGGGGCGCCCGGGAGGTCGAGCAGTTCGCGGCCGCGCTCGTCCCGGAACGCGACCAGTTCGCCGCGCACCGCGGCGACCGCGGCCGGCAGGCCGGCGAGGCCGCACCAGGCGCGCAGGTCGGACGAGGCGGCGGGGCCGAACGCGGCGAGGTAGCGCCGGACCAGCTTCTGGCCGACCGGGTCGGAATCGTCCGAGGGCAGCGGGTCGATCTCCCGGCCCAGCCAGGCGGGGAGCAGGACGTGGCGCACTCCGGCTTTGGTCCGCCACAGGCCGCGCGGCGGCGCCTGCACCATCGGGACCACGGCGCCCAGCATCTCGCCCAGCGCCCGCGGCCCCACGGCGGGCCAGCGTTCGCGGAGCCCCTGGACGAGCTCGGCCGTCGTGCGGGGACGGCCGTCGGCCACTAGTGCGCGACCCGCCGCGGCGAGCTCGTCCAGGTCCACGCCGTCCAACTCGCGGCGATAGACCCCGAGGACCCGCTGGCGCAGCATGGCATCGTGGCGCGCGCGCCAGGCGAGCGCGTCGGCGGCGGTCACCAGGTGGATGGTGCGGCGCATGAGCTGCGTCCGCACCACGTGCCGATCGGTCAGGAGATCGGAGAGCGCGGCCGGGTCGAACGCGCGCAGCCGTGACCACAGGCCGATGAACGGCTCCTGCGGTTCCTGCGCCTGCAGTCCGCCGAGGTGGGCGACGGCGTCCAGCACCGGTACGTCGGCGCGTTCGAGCAGGAACTGCCGGGCGAGGGCGGCTCGGTTGAGCGCTCGGTCGTCCAGAACGGTCATGCATTCACCGTCGCAGAAGAAGCGGTCAGATCCTGTCCGCTTCTCGCCCGCGCAGGGCGCCGGTCGCCGGTTCGTTCGCGGGACGCGGCACGACGAGGGCTCGGCCGGCGCAGGCCAGGAGCGCGCCGAGCCCCCAGCCGGCGACGGCGTCGGTCGGCCAGTGGTAGCCGAGGACGACGGTCGCGGTCCCGACGGCGACCGCCACGGCATGGGCGGCGGCCGTCCAGCGGCGGGACGCGCCGGTCACCGCCGCGATGAACAGCAGGCAGGCGGCGGCGTTGGCGGCATGGCCCGACGGATATGACAGGTACCCGTCGGTGAAGAACGTGTCCTGGCCGGTGCGCGGCGGCGTCCGCGCGAGGACGATCTGCGCCCCGCGAATGATGAGTTCGCTGGCCACGAGCCACACCCCCGCACGGATCAGCAGACCCGTGCTGCGGCGCCGCCTGGCAACGACGACGGAGACGACGGCCGTGATCGAACCGACCAGCCAGTACTGGCCACCGTTCACGATCGTCCGCCAGCCGACATGCCAGGCACCGCTGCGCGGCGGCAGGCCGCCGACGAAGACGCGGCCGTCGAGATGCCGCAGCGCGCCGCCGACCAGCACGTCCGCCGTCACCGCCGCCGTGACGAGCGCGGCGGCGAGCGCCAGCGCGTACGGCCGCTTACGGGCAGGGAGCACCCCGCCCCCTGTCCGAGGCTCCCGCATCCCTCAATCCTGCCCGATCCGGCGGGCGGCCCGCGTAACGCATGGCCATAATGGCGATCATGCATGGGGTGGAGGCCGGCGGCGGACCGGTCGAGTTCGGGCCGGGGACGGCACGACGCTGGGCATGGGCCGTCCTCGCCCTCCTCCTGGCCGGGGGCGTGGTGGCGTACGTCCTGCTCGCGCCCGTCGTCCTCCTGATCCCGTTGGTGTCGGCGTCACCGCTCGTCCCGCTCGCGGTCGCCGGAATCCTCGGGCGGGTCCGGCCGCCGACCGCGGTCGGTCACGACGGCATCCGGTGCCACACGGCGTTCTCCTACCAGCTGCGGCGGCAGTTCGTGCCGTGGACGGCGATCGCGCGGGTCGACGTCCAGAAGCGAGGACGCCGGACGTTCGCCGTGCTCCAGTTGACCGACGGGGCCCGGATGGTCCTCCGGCACCCGGCGGGCCGGCACCTGCACGAGGCGGTCGCGTACCTGCAGCAGCGGCACCTGGCGGCCTGCGGCGGACGGCTGCCGGCGGTCGACCGGGTCCCTCTCCCCTGGCGCCGGTTGCGCGCCTGGGTGCTAGTCGCGGCGATCGCGCTTCCCGTCGTCAGCGTGATCGGGCTGGTGACGTGGATGTCCGCGGCGGTCGGGAGCACGAGATCCCCCGCCGCCGTCGTCGCCTGCGACCAGATCCCCCGGGAGGCCGTCGCCCGCGTGCTGCCGGACGGCGGCGTCCACGGTTTCGACAACCCGGCGGCCTGCCGCTGGAGCACCGATTCGACCGCGGAGAACGGCACGTGGATCGACTTCCACATCGTCGCCCGCCTGCCGTCCGAATCGGAGCGGTCCTACCGGGAGTCGCTGAAGGCGATGCGGTCCGCCGGACGTGCACCGAAGCCGCTGCGGGACGGCGACGCCTACACCGCGGCCTGGCCGGACGGCTGGGGCTACACCGCTCAAGGGAGAGCGAACGTGAAGGGCTACCAGGTGATGGTCGCGCTCCACAGCCGGAAGGCGGCCTCCGCCGACGAGGCCGAGCGGCAGGTCGGCGATGTCCTGCGCGCGATGACGGAGAAGCTGGGATGAGGCTGAACAGGCGCGAGAGCGGGCTGCTCATGGGAATGCTGCTGCTGTCGGCCTTCCTGTGGGCACCGTTCCTGACGGTCAAGGCCGCTCTCGGATCGGACGACGACGAGCAGGTCCCGCCGCGGACACCGCTGGTGGACCTGTGCGCCTGGTTCCCGTCCCCGAAGGCCGCGGAACTGGTGCCGAAGGCGCGCGCCCCCAAGCTGGAGGCCTACTTCTACGGACAGGTGCGGTGCGACTGGGTCGGTGGCGACGAACGCACCGAACTGGGGGTGAGCGCCTTTCGTCCTTCCGGGACGCTGACCCCCGAAAAGGAGTCCTCCAAGGCGCGGGAGTTCTACATCGGTCAGACCGATGGCGGCGAGCCGGCGGGCCTCGGTGACATGAGCGCGGTCAGCGTCGAGCACGGGTCCGACTACACCGAGGCGCACGTCGTCGTCCTCGACGGCGTCCTCGTCGCCGAGGTCACCTACCGCCTGCCCGGCAAGAGCACGGACGTCGCCGCCAAGGCCAAGGAAGCCGCCGTCGAACTCCTGAAGGTGCTGCCTCCCAAGGGCCGGTAACTGCGGGTCGCGCAACTGCCGCTTGAGCGTCTTACCGGACGGGTTGCGGGGCATCTCCGCGATCCGGTCGACCACCCCCGAGCACCCGCGCCCGGCACCGAAAAGCTTGATCAACATGCCGCTGCATCTGGCGCGCCGAACGGAGTTCTAGTAAGCAGAGGGGACCAACGGCTGCCGTATGTCCCATCAGGAGGCACCAGTGCAAACACGAGCGGCGATTCTGTGGGAACCGCACACCGACTGGAGCATCGAGGACATCGAACTCGACGATCCGAAGGCCGGTGAGATCAAGGTCAAGCTGGCGGCCTCGGGGCTGTGCCACTCCGACGAGCACCTGGTCACCGGGGACATGGTGCTCGACCCCGAGATCGCCACGCTGATGGGATGGGAGCAGTTCCCGGTCATCGGCGGCCACGAGGGCGCCGGCGAGGTCGTCGAGGTCGGCCCCGGCGTGACCACGCTCAAGGAGGGCGACCACGTCGTCCTGTCGTTCATCCCGGCGTGCGGCCGCTGCCCGTCCTGCGCGATGGGCCGCCAGCACATCTGCGACCTGGGCGCGGTACTGCTGGCCGGCAAGCAGATCGGCGACATGACCGCCCGCCACCACTCCAAGAGCGGCAAGGACCTGGGCATCATGTGCTGCACCGGGACCTTCTCCCCCTACACCGTCGTCAACGAGGCGTCCGCCATCAAGATCGACGACTGGATCCCGCTGGACAAGGCCGCGCTCGTCGGCTGCGGCGTCACCACCGGGTGGGGCGCGGCCGTCAACGTCGCCGACGTCCAGCCGGGCGAGACCGTCGTGGTGATCGGCATCGGCGGCATCGGCATGAACGCGGTGCAGGGCGCCGCGGCGGCGGGCGCGCGGCACATCTTCGCCGTCGACCCGGTCGACTGGAAGCGGGAGAAGGCCACCGAGTTCGGCGCCACCCACGGCGCCGCGTCCATCGAGGAGGCGGCCGCCCAGCTCGCCGAGCTCACCTGGGGCGCGAACGCGGACAAGGTCATCCTCACCACCGGCGTCGCGACCGGCGACCTCATCGGCCCGATGATGGGCATGGTCGGCAAGGGCGGCCGCGGCGTCGTCACCGCCGTCGCGCCCGTCGCCCAGGAGGACGTCAAGCTCAGCCTGTTCGACCTGGCGATGCAGCGCAAGGAACTGGTCGGCTGCATCTTCGGCAACGCCAACCCGCGCCGCGACATCCCGCGCCTGCTGCGCCTCTACGACGAGGGCAAGCTCAAGCTGGACGAGCTCGTCACCAGCACCTACACCCTGGACGAGGTCAACAAGGGCTACCAGGACATGCGGGACGGCAAGAACATCCGCGGAGTGATCAAGTACTGACCGGCCGGAGTCGTCCGGCCGGCGCCCGGGCCGGGAGAGCGGGGTGGGCTCTCCCGGCCCGCTCGGCGGGGTTCACCTCCGGAGGCTACGCCCTTTCACCGCACGTAGATCTGCGGCTGGGGCGGGGTCGCCATGCGGTCGCCCAGGAAGAAGCTCGGGTGCGGCGGCTGGTTGTAGGCGGTGTTCTGCCAGGCCAGGGCCGTCCGGTACTGGGTGTCGTGCAGGAGCGTGTAGATCTTCCGGTCGGTGACGTCCCGGGTCGTATAGATGCGGAGCCGCGTGTCGTCGCTCGTGGGCCAGATGACCTCCTCGCGCCAGTCGCCGAACAGGTCGCCGCTCAGCGACGGGACGGCCTTGGTGCCGTTGTTCGAGTGGACGCCCGAGGCCGTCAGCAGCCGGGTGTCGCCGGACGGCCCGTACTTGTCGATGTGGGTCCCGTCCAGCAGTTCGCGCACCGGGTCGGCGTCCCACCACACGAGGAAGTTCGTGGACGACGGCTTGCGGCCGGCGTTGTTGCCGGTGACGCTGCGCAGCTCGGAGACGCCCGACGACCAGAACTCGGCGCCGAGGCGCCCGTTCCAGATGTCCCCGGCGACGCCGCGCCCGTTGTCGCAGCACGCGGACGTCTGCCACAGCACCTGCCCGTTGTGCGGATCGATGTAGAGCGACGACGGCTGGCTGGACGACTCGCTGACCTTGAAGTACTCCAGCCCGGGACGCGCCGGGTCGAAGTCGCCGAGGTGCTGGGCGTCGCCGTGGCCGGTGCGGGTCGTCCACATGCCGTAGCCGTTGTCGTCCACCGCCATCGCGCCGTAGACGATCTCGTCGCGGCCGTCCTGGTCGATGTCGCCGACGGACAGGCTGTGCGACCCCTGGCCGTCGAAGCCCCGGCCGGTGTTGGTGGAGCTGTTGGTGTCGAACGTCCAGCGGCGGGTGAAGTGCCCGTCCCGCCAGTCCCAGGCGGCGATGACGGTCCGGGTGTAGTAGCCGCGGGCCATGATCAGGCTGGGCCGGGAGCCGTCCAGGTAGGCGGTGCCGGCGAGGAACCGGTCGACGCGGTTGCCGTACGAGTCGCCCCAGGACGAGACGCTGCCGCGCGGCGGCACGTAGTCGACGGTCTGCATCGCGGCGCCGGTCCGCCCGTCGAACATGGTGAGGTACTCGGGGCCGCTGAGGACGTACCCGCTCGAGTTGCGGTAGTCGGCACCGGCGTTGCCGATGACCCGGCCGGTGCCGTCGACCGTGGCGTCCGCGGTCTTCATGGCGACCTCGGCGCGGCCGTCGCCGTCGTAGTCGTACACCTGGAACTGGGTGTAGTGCTGCCCGGCGCGGATGTTGCGCCCCAGGTCGATCCGCCACAGGCGCGTGCCGTCCAGCCGGTAGGCGTCCACGAAGACGTCGCTGGTGTAGCCGCTCTGCGAGTTGTCCTTGGAGTTGGACGGGTCCCATTTGAGGACGATCTCCAGGCGCCCGTCGCCGTCCAGGTCGCCCACGCTCGCGTCATTGGCGCTGTAGTCGGACCCGGGCCGCTGGATCGGCACGTCCAGATACCCGTCGCCGAAGCGCAGCGACGCCTCGGACGCCGCCCCTTCGCTCCCGTTCACGATCGGCCGGACCGTGTACGAGGCGCCGGCCGGCGCGCCCTGGTCCCAGTAGTTGGTCGAGCCGGTGACCGTGGCGATCCGCGACGACCCGCGGTAGAGGGCGAACGTCGTGCCGGCCGGGTCGGTGCCGAGCAGCCGCCAGCCGACGTAGTTGCCGTCGCCGGAGCGGACGCTGATCAGCCCGCGGTCGAGGTCCTCCACCTGGCGGGCGGCCGCGGCGCTCGCCGTCACGGGCACGGTGGCGACCGCCGCGGCGACGGCCAGGGGCAGCAGGTGCCGGAGCAGGGGGATGCGTCTCACGGGGACTCCCTCGGGAGTTGGCGGGGGGCTTTACCCCTAGTCGCCCGGCGGGGCCCGGAAGGTTGCCGCTCGACCGCGAGCAGCCGCGTCAACTCGGCGACGCCCTTGGCGGTCTGGCTCTTGACCGTGCCGACCGCGATGCCGAGGACCTGGGCCGTCTCCTTCTCCGACAGGTCGAACGCCAACCGCAGAACCACGCAGGCACGCTTGCGCTGCGGCAGCCGCAGCAGCGCCGCGCGGACGTCCACGATCGCCGGGACGTCCGGCCCGTACAGGTGCTCGTCGGAACCGGCGCCCATCCGCTCGACCCGGTCGCGCTCCCGCACAAGGACCCGGATCCGGCTCCGCGACATGTTGACGACCATCCGCCGCACATAGGCGAGCGGCTGGTCGGCGGCCCGGACCCGATCCCATCGCCGCCAGGCCGCCGCCATGACGTCCGCCGCCAGATCATCCGCACCGTCCGAGTCGCCGAGCATGACGAACGCCAGCCGCGCCAACTCCCGGTGATGCCGCCGGAAGAACCCCTGGAACTCGACATGAGAGAGTTCCCAACCCGCTTCGGGGTTCGCGTGGCCACCCCTAGACACTGGGCCCACGAGAACACACCAAGACCCGGCGACCGCCCCACCCGAACACGTCCACCGCCCCTCCTCTCGGCCCCGGCCCGCACAGAAAGCGCTTTCACAAAAAGTAGGAACGCACACGCCCCCCGTCAACGCCCCTTCCACAACCACCACGCGCCAACCGCACGGGGCCGGGGCTCGTGCGTTGACCTGCGGCGTGTTGTTGTTATGAGCGCGTCGAAAGCAACAACACGCCGCAGGTCAACGAGGCGGTGGCGCGGTCGACGTCCGGGCCGGGGGTGTTCTCTTCCTGGGCAGGGTCAGTCTTGGACGCCGGCGGCGAGCATGGGGGTCAGGGTCAGGCCGGGGTGTTCTCGTTCGAGGGCGCGTAGGCGCCATTTGTCGGTGAAGACCGCTACCAGGGAGCCGTCCAGGGGGCGGGACAGGACCTCGGCGCCGCGGCGGCCGGTCAGTTCCTCGGCGGATTCCTTGTCGGTGATCCGGGCGGTCGAGTAGTCGAGGCGGGTCAGTTCGATCGGGGCGCCGAACTCGGTGTCCATGCGGGCGGCGACGACCTCGAACTGCAGGGGGCCGACCGCGGCGAGGACCGGGGCCTGGTCGCCGCGCAGGTCGCTGCGCAGCACCTGCACGACGCCCTCGCCGCCGAGCTGCTCGATGCCGCGCCGGAACTGCTTGGCGCGGCCGTTGTCCTTGGCGCGCGCCACCATGAAGTGCTCGGGCGCGAACGCGGGGATGGGCGGGAACTCCACCGGGGTCTTGGTGTAGAGGGTGTCGCCGACGGTCAGGCCGGACGTGTTCGGCAGCCCGATCACGTCGCCGGGGTAGGCCGCGTCCAGCGTCGAGCGGTCGCGGCCGAACATCGTCTGCGCGTACTTCGTCGCCAGCGGGCGTCCCGTGGAGGCGTGGACGAGGGTCATGCCGCGCTCGAACCGGCCCGAGCACACCCGGATGAACGCGAGCCGGTCGCGGTGCGCCCGGTCCATGCCCGCCTGCACCTTGAAGACCTGGCCGGAGAACGGTGCCGCCACCGGACGCTCGGTCCCGCCCGTGTCGGCGCGCGCGGACGGGGCGGGCGCCAGCCGCCGCACGGTCTCCAGCAGCGCGCCGACGCCGAAGTTGGGCAGCGCCGCCCCGAACAGGACGGGCGTGCACACCCCGGCGTGGAAGGCGTCCATGTCGAGGACGGCGCCGATCTCGTCGAGCAGTTCCAGTTCTTCGAGGGCGGTCCGCCAGGCGTCGCCCTCCTCCCGCGCCGCCTGCTCGGCGGGCACCCGCTCCTCGATGGCGCGGGTCGCGCCGCCGGGGGTGCGGCGGAACCGGGTGAACGTGCCGGTGGCCCGGTCGATGAGGCCGCGGAAGTCGCCCGCGGCGCCGACCGGCCAGGTCAGCGGGGCGGGACGCAGCCCGATGCGCTGCTCGACCTCGTCCAGCAGTTCGAGGGGCTCGCGTCCGGGCCGGTCCCACTTGTTGACGAACGTGAGCACCGGGATGCGGCGGTGCCGGCACACGTCGAACAGCTTCAGCGTCTGGGCCTCCAGGCCCTTGGCCGAGTCCAGCAGCATGACGGCGCCGTCGACGGCCGCGAGCACCCGGTAGGTGTCCTCGGAGAAGTCGGCGTGGCCGGGGGTGTCGAGCAGGTTCAGCAGTGCGCCGCCGAACTCGAAGCGCAGCACCGAGGACGTGATCGAGATGCCGCGGGAGCGTTCGATGTCCATCCAGTCGGACCGGACGCCGCCGCGCCCCGCCTTGCCGTGCACGGCGCCCGCCTGCTCGATCGCCGCCGCGTGCAGGGCGAGCGCCTCGGTCAGCGTCGACTTCCCCGCGTCCGGATGGCTGATCATCGCGAACGTCCGGCGGCGTGCCGCCTCGGCCGCGACGTCCTCCGGCGTGCCCGTTCCGCCGCTCACCGCTCCCCTTCCCGTTCGTTCCGACGCTCGAATCTACCCTTACGTTAGAGTACTGTGCGCGCGGCCGGCCGGAGGCATGTTCACCGGCCGGGCGGCCACCGGAACAGGAGATGGCAAGCTTGACCGACATTGTGGATCGTCCGCCCCGGCAGGACGCGCCGGTGGCGTGAGGAGGAGCCCGATGGACGGCAGGCACATGCAGATCGGCGAGGTCGCCGACCGGACGGGGCTCAGCCTGCGCACCATCCGCCACTACGAGGAGGTCGGCCTCGCCCTCCCCACCGCGCGTTCCCAGGGCGGCTTCCGCCTTTACACCGACGACGACGTGGCGCGCCTCCTGGTCATCAAGCGGATGAAGCCGCTCGACTTCACCCTCGAAGAGATGCGCGACCTGCTGACCGTCCTCGACCGGCTACGGTCGGCCGGTACGGACGAGACCCTCCGCGCCGACCTCGCCGAACGGCTCGCCGTCTACCGCTCGCTGGTCGAGGAACGCTGCGCGAAGATCCGGGCCCGCCTGTCGGACGCCGAGCAGTTCTCCGCCGAACTCACCACGGAGCTGCGCGTGCACCGTCCCCGCGAGGACCGTCCCCGCGAGGACCGTTCCTGAGAGCACCGTTCCTGCCACGGCGCCGCGCATCCAGAGTGTTGCATACTGCAATAGTTGGTTCGGGTTGAATGTGCGAGGAGAGGGGCCTGGTGGGTGGTGCCTCGCCGGACGCGGTGATACCGGTCGAGCGCCGGGCGCGCGGGATCATGGCGCGGGTCCGGGAGACGCAGTGGGGCCTCATCCTGCTCGCGCTGGTCGCCGGGTGCGGGGCCGGCGCCGGGGCCGTCGTGTTCCGGGAGCTCATCAGGCTGTTCACGCACCTGTTCACCGGGCACGCGGACTACTCCGCGGCCGGGCACGCCGCCAACCCGCACCTCGCCTGGGCGGGGCCGTTCTTCGTGCTGGCCGTGCCGGTCGTCGCGGGGCTGGTGTACGGGCCGCTGGTGCACCGGTTCGCGCCCGAGGCGCGCGGGCACGGCGTCCCGGAGGTCATGCTGGCCGTCGCACAGCGCGGCGGGCGCATCGGCGCGCAGGTCGCGCTGGTCAAGTCGCTCGCGTCCGCGCTGACCATCGGCTCGGGCGGCTCGGTGGGACGCGAGGGTCCGATCGTGCAGATCGGCGCGGCGCTGGGCTCGACGCTGGGCCGGGTCGTGCGGCTGACAGAGGCCCGGCTGCGCATCCTCGTCGCGTGCGGCGCGGCCGGCGGCATCGCGGCGACCTTCAACGCGCCGCTGGCCGGCGTGTTCTTCGCGATGGAGCTGATCCTCCGCGACTTCACCGTCGAGTCCTTCGGCGTGGTGGTGCTGGCGAGCGTCACGGCCAGCGTCATCGGACGGGCCGCGTTCGGCTCGGGCTCGTTCATGCAGCTGCCGGACTTCCACATGGACCATCCCGCCGAGTACGCCCTCTTCGCCGTTCTCGGGCTGGCCGGCGCCCTGGTCGGAGTGGGGTTCACGCGCGTCCTCTACACGGTGGAGGACGCATGCGACCGCATCTGGCGCGGGCCCGAGTGGCTGCGCCCGGCCGCCGGGGGGTTGCTGCTCGGCGGGCTGCTGCTGGCCGTCCCGCAGATGTACGGCGTCGGGTACCCCGCACTGGAGAAGGCCGTGGACGGCGGGTACGCGATCGGGTTCCTGCTCCTGCTGCTGGGCGCCAAGATCCTCGCCACCAGCCTGACCATCGGGATCGGCGGTTCCGGCGGGGTGTTCGCACCGAGCCTGTTCATGGGCGCGATGCTCGGCAGCGCGTTCGGCGCGGGCGTCCACCAGGTCGCGCCGTCGCTCACGTCCTCGCCGGGCGCGTACGGGCTGGTCGGCATGGGCGCGGTGTTCGCGGGCGCCGCCCGGGCCCCGATCACCGCGGTGGTGATCCTCTTCGAGCTGACCGGCGAGTACTCCATCATCCTGCCGATGATGACCGCGATCGTGGTGGCCGCCCTGGCGAGCCGGCACCTGTCGGCCGGCACCGTCTACACCGTGAAGCTCCGCCGCCGCGGCATAGACCTGGACGCGCCGCCCACCGACCCGCGCCTGACCAGGCGTGTCGCCAGTGTGATGGAGCCGGTGCCCGCGCCGCTCTCCGGGGCGCTGTCGGTGGCGGCGGCGGCGCAGCCGCTCGTCCTGTCCGAGCATGGGGCGCTGCCGGTGCTCGACGAGCAGGGCGCCTACCAGGGCGTCATCACCGCGCGGGCCGCCGCCGAGGCCCTCGCCGACGCGGAGGCGGGGCGGCAGACGGTCCCGCCGAGCGCGGGGGACTTGGCGGAGATGCCGGCGCCGCTCACCATCGACATGCCGCTGTCGGACGCGTTGCACGTCCTGACGGCCGCCGGCGGGTCCGGGCTGCCTGTCCTGGACGCCGAGCGCACCGTCCTGGCGGGCTGGATCACGCATCAGTCCGTGCTGCGGGCGCTGCACGTCCCGGCCGAGGGCGGGCAGGGGGCGGATCCGGTGGCGTCCAAAGGTGTACTACGGTTCGTAGTAGATGGCTCCGGACGCCGCGAACGAGAGGATGCGCGCTGACGGCGGCATGCGGCGTCCAGGTGATGCCGGGGCCGGGCATGTTCGCCGTGCACCTCGCCGCCGCGTTCCTGCTCGGCCGGGTGCTGCACCGCGGCGAGGACGCCCTGTGGCGGATCGTGCGGGCGTCGCGGCGGACGGCGGGCGCGCTCTTCGCCGCCGTCTTCCTGCGTCCCGCCGCGCACCGCCCGCCTGAGGTGCGCGTTCTGGTGCGCCGCCGTTTCGAGAACGAGGCCGGACGGGGCGAGTCCCCGCTGCTGGACCATGCCGTGATCCGGCGCGGTCCGCCCGGCGTGGCGATGGCTTGAGCCGGACGCCCTGGTGGAGATGCCGCCGTTCCCCGCCGACGCCCTCGACCGCTCGCGCAGCGACGGCGACCTGTGGGTGCAGATCGGCGCCGACGACCCCCTGGTGGCCGTGCACGCATTGCGCATGCTCCAGAAGGCCGCGGCAGGCACGGCGGAAGTCCGCTGGATGATGAGCGGCTTCAACCGGGCGCGGGGTGCGACCGACCGTCCCCGGACCGGCCGCAACCTGATGGGACAGATCGACGGCACCGGCAACCCGGACCCGTCCGAGTACGACGCCGAGATCTTCGTCGCGGACACGACCGGCCCGCACGCGTGGATGAACGGCGGCTCGTACGCGGTCGTCCGGCGCATCCGGATGCTGCTCGACAGCTGGGACCGGCTGCCCCTCGCCCGCCAAGAGCGGATCATCGGCCGCCGCAAGTCCGACGGCGCCCCGCTGTCCGGCGGGACGGAGACGACGCCGCCGAACCTCGGCGCGGTCGGCCCGGACGGGGCGCTCGCCATCGCCGGCGACGCCCACGTCCGGGTGGCCGCGCCGTCGTCCAACGGCGGCGCGACGATGCTGCGCCGCGGCTTCTCCTACCACGACGGCCTGCGCCCGGACGGCGCGCCGGACGCCGGCCTGCTGTTCGTCGCCTGGCAGGCCGACCCGACGACCGGCTTCATCCAGGTGCAGCGCAAGCTCGACGGCGCGGACGGCCTCACCCGCTTCCCGCGGCACGAGTCCAGCGCGATCTTCGCCGTCCCCGGCGGCGCCGACTCCGGCGGCTACGTCGGACAATCGCTCCTGGAGGCTTGACCTTCGAGCCGGGTCGAAGGTTTACCGTCGCAAGTATGAGCACGATGCGGATCTCACAGCTCGCCGAGCGCAGCGGCGTCCCGGCGACGACGCTGCGGTACTACGAGAGCGCGGGCCTGCTGACCGCGGACCGCACCCCGTCCGGCTACCGGGCGTACGGGGAGGACGCGGTCGCCAGGCTCGCGTTCATCGGCTCGGCCAAGCACCTCGGCCTCCCCCTGGACGAGATCGGGGAACTGCTCGCCGTCTGGGAGTCCGGGGCCTGCGCGGACGTGAAGGCCGACCTGCGCCCCCGCGTGGCCGCCCGCCTGGACGAGTCCGAGCGGCGCCTCGCGGAGACGGAGGCGTTCACCCGGTCACTGCACGACGTCCTCCGCCACCTGGACGAACTCCCCGACCGGACGGTCCCCTGCGACGCCGAATGCGGCTTCCCGGACGGCCCGCCCCGCGCCGAGCAACACGCGGACACGGCCGAGCTGGATGGTTGCGGATGCGGCGCGGCGCCCGGTCCCGAGAAGGCCGGGGAACAGGCGATCGTCTGCTCGCTCTCCGGAGACGGCATGGCCGAGCGCATCGCCGAATGGCGGACGCTCGCCCACGGCGCCCGGCCGCTGGAGATCGACGGCGGCGTACGAGTCACGCTGCCCGCCGCCAAGGCCGGAGCGGTCGCCGAGCTGGCCGCGGCCGAGCAGCGGTGCTGCCCGTTCTTCGACTTCCGGCTCTGCTTCGATGGTGACGTCGTTCATCTGGAGGTCCGCGCCCCAGCGGACGCCGCCGGCCTGATCGACGACCTGTTCGCCCCGTGATCTAGGACGCCGCCGTGCTCGTCGCCCGCTCCATCGCCCTGTTCGCCGTCGCCGCCGTCCTGGAGATCGGCGGCGCCTGGCTGGTGTGGCAGGGCGTGCGCGAGCACCGGGGCTGGCTCTGGGCCGGCGCGGGCCTCATCGCGCTCGGGCTGTACGGCTTCGCCGCCACGTTCCAGCCGGACGCCCACTTCGGCCGCGTCCTCGCCGCCTACGGCGGCATCTTCGTCGCCGGGTCGATCCTGTGGGGCGTCGTCGCCGACGGCTACCGCCCCGACCGCTTCGACATCGCCGGCGCCCTGATCTGCCTCGCCGGCATGGCCGTCATCATGTACGCCCCGCGCGGCCACTGAACGCGGCCGGCGGGCTCCGTCCCTCCCGCGAAAGGCCCTCCATTGACCTCCCCGAACGTCCTGGTCACCGGCGCATCGTCAGGCATCGGCCGGGCGACCGCGCTGCTGTTCGCCGAGCGCGGCGCCCGCGTCTTCGGCACGTCCCGGCGGGACCGCCCGGACGAGGCCGGTGTGCGGATGCTCCGCCTGGACGTGCGCTCCGACGAATCCGTGCGGGCCTGCGTCGGCGAAGTGACCGCTCAGGCGGGCGGCATCGACGTCCTTGTCAACAACGCGGGCGTCATGCACGAGGGCTTCGCCGAGGAGACCGCGCCGCAGGAGGCGCGGGCAGTGTTCGAGACGAACTTCTTCGGTGCCGTACGCCTCGTCAACGCCGCGCTGCCCGGCATGCGCGAACGGCGCCGGGGACGCATCGTCAACGTCGGGTCGCTGGCCGCGTGGGTCGGGGAGCCGGGCGAGGGCTTCTACGCCGCCTCCAAGGCCGCCCTCGCCCGGTACACCGAGTCGCTGCGCCACGAGGTGTGGCATCTGGGTATCGCGGTCTCGCTGGTCGAGCCGGGCGTCTTCACCACCGAGGTGCTGAACTCGTCCACCGCCACCGCCGGCACCGCCGCGATCGCCGACTACGACGGGCCCCGGGAGAGCGCCCGCGCCACCCTCCATGACGCCCTGCGGAAGGGCGACGACCCGGGCAAGGCGGCCCGGATCATCTGGAAGGCCGCGACCGTGAAGGCGCCGCGCGGACGCTACGGCGCCGGACCGCAGAGCTTCGCGGTGCCCCGGCTCAAGACGCTGGCCCCGCAGCGACTCGTCGACGCCGCGCTGCGGCGGGCCTACCGGCTGCCGTCGAGGGCGGACAGGTAGTCGTCCTTCAGCTGGGCCTTGTGGATCTTGCCGACGGGGGTCAGCGGGACCTCGGCGGTGACGACGAACTGGCGGGGCACCTTGTAGTCGGCCAGGCGGTCGCGGCAGTAGGCGGCGAGCTCGTCGGCGGTGGGCGGCTCGGCGCCGGGGCGCGGGACGACGTAGAAGCGGCCGATCTCGCCGAGCACCTCGTCGGGGACGCCGATGCCGGCGGCCATCGCGACGCCGGGGTGGGCGGTCAGGACGTTCTCGATCTCGACCGGGTACACGTTGAAGCCGCCCTGGATGTACATCTCCTTCTTGCGGCCGCGCAGGACGAGGTGGCCGTCCGGCTCCATCTCGACCATGTCGCCGGTGGCGAGCCAGCCGCCCGGCAGGAAGACCTCGGCGGTCTCGTCCGGCATGTCCCAGTAGCCGGCGGTGACGCAGCCGCCGCGGATCTGCAGCTCACCGGTCTCGCCCGGGGGCAGGACGGCGCCGTCCGGGCCGGTCACGCGGGCCTCGAAGTCGCCGATGATCGCGCCGAGGGTGCGGGCGACGGTCTCCGGGTCGTCGTCCAGGGGCGACAGGACGCAGGCGCCCGAGGACTCCGACAGGCCGTACAGGCCGTAGAGCGGCGCGCCGGGGAAGGCGCGGCGGATCGACTCCGCGAGCGCCGGTTCCACGTTGGAGCCGCCCGCCATGCACAGCCGCACGGACGAGACGTCGTGGTCGGCGAAGTCGTCGCGGCCGAGCATCAGCACGTACATCGTGGGGACGGCGCCGAGGAACGTCACCCGGTGCCGTTCGATGGCGCGGAGCGCGCCGTCCGGGGAGAACGCGGGCAGCAGCGCCACCGACCCGCCGCTGACCAGCGCGGCCATGATCGTGCAGGTGATGCCGCCGACGTGGTTGAACGGCAGATGCCCGAGCAGCACGTCGGCGTCGGTCATCACGAAGTGGTCGGCCTGGGCGCGCGCCGACGCCAGGATGCTGCCGTGCGTGATCACCGCGCCCTTGGGCCGCCCGGTCGTCCCCGAGGTGTAGAGGATCATCAGCGGGTCGTCCGGGGCGACGGCGTCCCGCGCCGCCGCGAGCGCGGCCGGGTCGGCGGGCGCCGCGGCCAGCTCGCCGAAGCCCTCGCCGAAGAACAGGTAATCGGTCACGCCGGGCGCTTGCGGACGGAACTTCTCGAAGAACGCCGCGAAGTCGAAACCCGGAATGGCGGGGGTGCTGATGACCATTCTCGCGCCGCTCTGGCCGAGCATGTACGACAGCTCTTGTTCGCGGTAACGCACGTTGAGCGGGACGACGACGGCGCCGATCCGCGCCGCACCGAAAAAGGCGGCGAGCCATTGCGTCGTATTGAGCCCCAGCAGGCCGATCCGGTCGCCTCGCCCGATCCCGCGTGCGAGCAGACCGCTCGCGACACGGTCGGTCAGCGCGTTGAACTCCGCGAACGTGACGGTGTCGTCACCGTCGTACAGGAATGCCTTGCCACGCGCCGCCGTGTTCTCCAGCGCCGTGTTCTCCAGCGCCGCTCCGACCGTATCCGCCCGCATGCCGCCTCCCCTTTGTGGCCCGTCCCGCCCCAACCATCACGCATCGGACGCGTTATGCCAATACCTGCGGCCCCGGGCTCAGGGCTTGCGGCCGACACCGGCGTAGAACCAGATCGGCAGCGCCTCCTCCAGGGAGATGGACCGTTCCGGCCGCCACAGCGGCGCCCACACGAGGCCGGGGTCGAGCAGTTCGAAGTCGCCGAACAGTCCGGTGACCTGCTCGCGGGTGCGGGGGGTGCCGGGCGCGGACGTCCGCTTGTAGACCTCCACGACCTTGGCGACCACGTCGGGGACGCCGTCGGCGGACGCGTGGGTCAGCACCAGGTGGCTGCCCGAGGGGAGCGCGTCGCGCAGTTCGGCCATGATGCCCGGCGGGTCGTCCTCGTCCGGGATGAAGTGCAGGGTCGCGACGAGGAGCAGCGCGATCGGCCGGTCGAAGTCGAGCAGCCGCCGCACCTCGGCGTTGCCGAGGATCGCCTGCGGGTCGCGGACGTCGCCGACGATCATCCGGGTGCCCTCGGAGTCGGCGAGCAGCGCGCGGCCGTGCGCGACGACCTGCCCGTCGTAGTCGACGTAGGCGACGCGGGCCTTGGGGTTCACCGCCTGCGCGATCTGGTGGACGTTCTGCTGCGTGGGCAGCCCGGTGCCGATGTCGAGGAACTGGTCGATGCCCTGCTCGGCGAGGTACCGCACGGCGCGGCCGAGAAAGGCGCGGTTCTCCCTGATCAGCGTGATCAGCGTCGGATCGGCCTCGATCGCCGCCTCCGCGGCGGCGCGGTCGGCCGTGTAATGGTCCTTGCCGCCCAGGTAATAGTCGTACATTCGGGCAATATTCGGCACATTTGGGTCGAAACCGCTCGGCTGCGCCCGGTCAGCTGCCACCATTTCTCCTCACAGCCGCGAGAGCGGGGGCTCACGGCCCCTACAGGCTACGCGATCATGAGCGCTTTTCGTGCTCGGCGGGTTCCGCCGGGATCTCGTCGAAGATGAGCCAGGTCCGGGTGGCGCGGACCCCTTCGACCGCGTGAATGCGGGCCAGCACGACATCGCGGAGCGAGGCGTTGTCCGGGGTGCGGACGAGCATGACCAGGTCGACGTCGCCGCCGACGAACGCCAGGTGCTCGACATGGGCCATCGTCCGGAGTTCGGCCGACACCTTGCGCCAGGAGTTCTGCTCGATGTTGACCAGGACGTAGGCCGCCGTCCCGAGGCCGGCGCGCACGGGGTCGACCTGCGCGGTGAACCCGGTGACGACGCCGTCGGCGATGAGCCGCTCCACCCGCGTGTAGGCGTTGGAGCGGGACACGCTGACCTTCTCGGCGAGGGCGCGCATGGAGATGCGGCCGTCCGCGCGCAGCTCGCGGACGATCGCGCGATCGAGGTCGTCGAGCGGCGCCGCCGAACGTCCGTCATGTCCCGCGAGCGGCGGGGTATCAGGAGACAGATGGTCCATGAACGCTCCACTGGTTGGCCGTATGTCCTGATTTTTGGCCGTCTATTGAGACCTATGGCCGATCTGGTTCATATTCCTAGCACCGATCGAGTGCGGAGGTGGAGGCGTATGGCGGCGGGCCGGGTTGAGACGGGCCGGGTCGAGGCGGGCCTGGTCGAGGCGCTGCTCCCCTCGGCGGAGCCCGTGCGGTTCCTGACCGACGGCGGAGCGGCGGTGCGCGGGAGGCAGCGGTACGCGGTCCCGGACCCGGAGCTGCTGCGCCGGGCGCACCGGGCGATGGTCGTCGGGCGGCGGTTCGACGCGCAGGCGACCGCGCTCACCAAGCAGGGCCGGCTGGCGGTGTACCCGTCCAGCCACGGGCAGGAGGCGTGCCAGGTCGGCTCGGTGCTCGTCCTGGAGGACGGCGACTGGTTCTTCCCCACCTACCGGGAGTCGATGGCGCTGGTGTCGCGCGGCATCGACCCGGTCGAGGTGCTGTCGCTGCTGCGGGGCGACGCGCACTGCGGATACGACCCGCAGGTCCACCACACGGCGCCGCAGTGCACGCCGCTCGCGACGCAGACCGTCCACGCGGCGGGCCTCGCGTACGCGGAGCGGCGCAAGGGGACGGGACGGGTCGCGCTGGCCTGCGTGGGCGACGGCGCCACCAGCGAGGGCGACTTCCACGAGGCGCTCAACTTCGCCGCCGTCTTCAAGGCGCCGGTCGTGTTCTTCGTGCAGAACAACCAGTACGCCATCTCGGTGCCGCTGGAGAGGCAGACCGCCGCGCCCTCCCTCGCCTACAAGGGCATCGGCTACGGCGTGCGCTCCGAACGGGTGGACGGGAACGACCCGGTCGCCGTGCTGGCCGTCCTGTCGGCGGCCGTCGAGCACGCCCGCTCCGGCAATGGACCGTTCCTGGTCGAGGCCCACACCTACCGGCTCGACCCGCACACCAACGCCGACGACGCGTCCCGCTACCGCACGGACGCCGAGGCCGACGCCTGGCGCAAACGCGACCCGGTCGCCCGGCTTGAGGCCTACCTGCGGCGGCGCGGGCATCTCACCGACGAGGACGTCGCGGCGGCGTCCGCCGAGGCGGAGGAGTTCGCCGGACGCCTCCGCGACCGGATGAACGCCGACCCCGAACTCGTCCCGCTGGGGCTGTTCGACCACGTCTACGGCACCCCCGACCCGCAGCTGGACGAGCAGCGGGCCCAGCTCCGCACCGAGATCGAGGAGACACCGTCATCCGAGGAGGCGCTGTCATGACGACGATGGCCCAGGCGCTCAACACGGCGCTCCGCGAGGCGATGGACGAGGACGAGCGCGTCCTGGTGTTCGGCGAGGACGTCGGCGCGCTCGGCGGCGTCTTCCGCATCACCGACGGCCTGTCCGCCAAGTTCGGCGACGACCGCTGCTTCGACACCCCGCTCGCCGAGGCGGGCATCGTCGGGTTCGCGGTGGGCATGGCGATGGGCGGCTTCCGGCCCGTCGTCGAGATGCAGTTCGACGCGTTCGCCTACCCCGCCTTCGAGCAGATCGCCTCGCACGTCGCGAAGATGCGCAACCGCACGCGCGGCCGGGTGCGCCTGCCGCTGGTCATCCGCATCCCCTACGCGGGCGGGATCGGCGGCGTCGAGCACCACTGCGATTCCAGCGAGGCGTACTACGCGCACACTCCCGGCCTGAAGGTCGTCACGCCGGCGACGGTCGAGGACGCGTACTCCCTGCTGCGCGAGGCGATCGAGGACCCCGACCCGGTCGTGTTCATGGAGCCGAAGAAGCTGTACTGGTCGAAGTCGGACATCGAGCACCTGGAGCGGACCGAGCCGTTCGGCCGCGCCGCCGTCCGCCGCCCCGGCCGGGACGCGACGGTCGTCGCGTACGGGCCGAGCGTGCCGGTCGCGCTGGAGGCCGCGGACGCGGCCGCCGCCGAGGGCTGGGACCTGGAGGTCATCGACCTGCGCACGATCGTCCCGTTCGACGACGCGACCGTGGCCGCGTCCGTCCGGAAGACGGGCCGCTGCGTGGTCATCAGCGAGGCCGCCGGGTTCGCGGGCGTCGGCGCGGAGATCGCCGCCCGCGTCCAGGAGCGCTGCTTCCACAGCCTGGAGGCCCCGGTGCTGCGGGTGACCGGCTTCGACATCCCGTACCCGCCGCCGATGCTGGAGCACCACCACCTGCCGGGCGTCGACCGCATCCTGGACGCTCTGGACCGCCTCCAGCGCGACGACGAGCCCGACACCCGCTACTTGGGCGGTGCGGCATGAGCGCAGCGAACCGGGGGGTGCGGGGGGTCGTCCCCCCGCAGGAGACACGCGTGAGCCCGACGGTCTTCAAGCTGCCCGACCTGGGCGAGGGCCTCACCGAGGCCGAGATCCTGGAGTGGAAGGTCTCCGTGGGCGACACCGTCACGGTCGACCAGATCATCGTCGAGGTGGAGACCGCCAAGGCCGCCGTCGACGTCCCGATCCCGGTCGCCGGCACGGTCACCGAGCTCTACGCCAAGGCGGGCACCGTCGTGGACGTGGGCTCGCCCCTCATCGCGGTGACGGCCCGGTCGCACGCGACGGCCGGTGCTGAGAACGCGGCTGCGGAGCAGTACCGGGAGGAGGAGCGGGCCGGGTCCGGCAACGTCCTCGTCGGCTACGGGACGTCCGCGAACCGCCGCTCGCGCCGCCGCGCCGCGAAACCGGCTCCCGAGCCGGCCGCGGCACCGGCGGCAACCGCGTCTCGTCACGGGGTGCCGCGGGTGATCTCGCCCGTGGTGCGGCGGCTGGCGAAGGATAACGGGATCGACGTCGCGGCACTCGCCCCGACCGGCCCCGGCGGCGTCATCCTGCGGCGTGACGTGGAGGAGGCCATCGCCCAAGCCGCGCCGGCCACCAGCCCGACCAGCACCGGCCTGACCACCACCGGCCCGGCAGGCGAAGAGGCCGGCGTCGTGCGCGTCCCGCTCAAGGGTGTGCGGCGGACGATGGCCGATAAGCTGTCACGCAGCCGCCGCGAGATCCCGGACGCGACCACCTGGGTCGACGTGGACGCGACCCGCCTGGTCAAGCTCAAGAACAAGATCGCGCACGCCGACCCGGAGGCGCGCGTCGGCATGCTGGCGCTGCTCGCCGCCGTCTGCGTGACGGGCCTGCGCCGCTTCCCCGAGCTCAACGCCTACGTGGACACCGAGCGGCAGGAGATCGTCCGGCTGCCGCACGTCCACCTCGGGTTCGCGGCGCAGACCGACCGGGGCCTCGTCGTGCCGGTCGTCCGCGACGCGCACGCGATGACGCCGGCCGAACTCGCCGCCGCGCTCAGGGAGCGGACGGAGGCGGCCCGCGAGGGGCGCCTCTCTCCGAGCGACCTCACCGGCGGCACGTTCACGCTCAACAACTACGGCGTGTTCGGCGTGGACGGCTCGACCCCGATCATCAACCACCCGGAGGCCGCCATGCTCGGCGTCGGCCGGATCACCGACAAGCCGTGGGCGCACAAGGGGAAGGTCAGGCTGCGCAAGGTGACGCAGCTGTCGTTCACCTTCGACCACCGGGTCTGCGACGGCGGCGTCGCCGGCGGTTTCCTGCGGTTCGTCGCCGACTGCGTGGAGCGTCCCGAAGTGCTGGTCACCCACCGCTAGGCTCCGCGCGGCGGCGCAGTCCGTCGAACGCGACCTTGCAGAGCGCGTCGGCGATCTCTCCCCCACTCGCGCCGCCGCGCGGCCGGTACCACTCGATCAGCGAGTTGACGAGCCCGAACAGCAGCCGCGCGGCGATCGCCGGGTCGATGTCGGGGCGGATGTCGCCGTCCGCCTCGGCCTCCGCGACCAGCCCGGACACCAGGTGGTCGAACTCGCGGCGGCGGGCCAGCGCCCGCTTCTCGACGGCGGTGTTGCCGCGCACCCGCAGCAGCAGCGTGACGAACGGCTGCTGCTCGACGAGGACGGCGACGCTGGCCCGGACGAGGTGCTCCAGCCGGTCGATCGCGCGCCCCTCCACGGCCGCGGTCTCCGCGGCGGCGGCGAACAGCCCGTCGAGGGCCCGGTCGACGGCGAGTTGCAGCAGCTCGTCCTTGCCGGAGACGTGGTGGTAGATCGCGGACTTGCCGATCCCGAGCCGCTTGGCCAGGTCGTCCATGCTGGTGCCGTCGTAGCCGCGCTCGTTGAACACCTGCACGGCGACCCGCAGCAGCGACTCCCGGTCGTAGCCGGGCCGCCCGCGCCGGTTCGCCCGCCCGCCGCCCACGTTGCTCACGGCGGCCATTATCGCAGCGCCGGGCCCGGTCCCGCTCTTCTCTCCGGGCCCTTCGCCGGGTTAATATCTGACTGAACGTACGGTCAGTAATTCGAGGAGGGCCGATGGCTCCGCTGCCCAGCTACGCATCCGGCGCATGGCATGTCCCGCCGGACGAGGGCGCGCCGCTCACCGACGCCGTCACCGGCGAGGAGGTCGCCCGCATCTCCTCCACCGGCATCGACATGGGCGCGGCGCTGGAGTACGGGCGCCGGACGGGCGGCCCGGCCCTGCGCGAACTGACCTTCCACCAGCGCGCGGCCCTGCTGAAGAAGCTCGGGCTCCACCTGCGCGAACACCGCGACGAGCTGTACGCGCTGTCGGCCCGCACCGGCGCCACCCTCGCCGACTCGAAGATCGACGTCGACGGCGGCATCGGCGTCCTGCTGGCGTACGCGAGCAAGGGCAAGCGCGAGCTGCCCAACGACACCGTCCTCGTCGACGGGGACGTGGAGCCGCTGAGCAAGGGCGGCACGTTCGCCGGACGGCACATCTGCACGCCGCTGCAGGGCGTCGCCGTGCAGATCAACGCGTTCAACTTCCCCGTCTGGGGCCCGCTGGAGAAGCTCGCGCCCGCGTTCCTCGCCGGCATGCCGAGCCTGGTGAAGCCGGCGCCGCAGACGGCGTACCTGTCCGCGCGGCTCGTCGAGCTGATCATCGAGTCGGGCATCCTGCCGGAGGGCACGCTCCAGCTCGTCTGCGGCGACCCCCGCGACCTGCTCGACCACCTGACCGAGCAGGACGTCCTGGCGTTCACCGGGTCGGCCGCGACCGGGCGGCTGCTGCGCAAGCACCCCGTCGTGACCGGGCGGTCGGTCCGGTTCAACGCCGAGGCCGACTCGCTGAACGTCTCGATCCTCGGCCCGGACGCCCGCCCCGGCACGGCCGAGTTCGACCTGTTCGTCAAGCAGCTCGTCGCCGAGATGACGGTGAAGGCGGGCCAGAAGTGCACGGCCATCCGCCGCGCGCTGGTGCCGTCGGACCTGATGGACGACGTCGCGCGGGCCGCGAGCGAGCGGCTCGCGCGGGTGAAGATCGGCAACCCGTCCGACCCGGACGTCCGGATGGGCGCGCTCGCCACCCTCGACCAGCGCGACGAGGTCCGCCGGCAGCTGAAGAAGCTCCTGGACGCGGGCCGCATCGTGTTCGGCGACCCCGAGCGCGTCGAGGTGGTCGGCGCCGACGCCGAGCGCGGCGCGTTCATGTCCCCGATCCTGCTGCGGGTGGACGACACCGACCGTCCCGAACCGCACGAGGTGGAGGCGTTCGGCCCGGTCAGCACCCTGCTCCCCTACGACGGCGGCGCCGAGCAGGCCGTCGCGCTGGCGGCGCGCGGCCTGGGCAGCCTGGTCGGCTCGGTCGTCACCGCCGACCCCGAGTTCGCGCGCCGGGTCGTGATCGGCGCCGCGCCCTGGCACGGGCGGCTGCTCGTCCTCAACGAGGAGGACGCGAAGGAGTCCACCGGGCACGGCTCCCCGATGCCGGGCCTGGTTCACGGCGGGCCGGGACGCGCGGGCGGCGGCGAGGAGATGGGCGGGATGCGCGGGGTCATGCACCACATGCAGCGCACCGCCGTCCAGGCCGGGCCGTCGATGCTGTCCGCGATCACCGGCCGCTGGACGCAGGGCACGTCCCGCACCGAGACCGGCGTCCACCCGTTCCGCAAGCACCTCGAAGAGCTGCGGATCGGCGACACCGTCGTGGCCGGTCCCCGCACCGTCACCCTTGCGGACATCGAGCACTTCGCCGAGTTCACCGGCGACACCTTCTACGCGCACATGGACGAGGAGGCCGCCAAGGCGAACCCGTTCTTCGGCGGCCGCGTCGCGCACGGATACCTCGTGGTCTCGTTCGCGGCGGGCCTGTTCGTGTCGCCCGAGCCGGGCCCCGTCCTCGCCAACTACGGGCTGGAGAACCTGCGGTTCCTCGCCCCGACGTTCCCCGGCGACGAACTGACGGTGAAGCTCACCGCCAAGCAGATCACCCCGCGCGAGAACGCCGACTACGGCGAGGTGCGCTGGGACACCGAGGTCACCCGGCAGGACGGCGCCGTCGTCGCGGCGTACGACGTCCTGACCCTCGTGGCCAAGCGTCCGGAGGAGGAGGCATGACGGAGGCGCAGGAGACCCGGCCGGAGCAGGAGCATTTCGAGCGGACGATCGACCGCGACCAGCGGATCGAGCCGCGCGACTGGATGCCCGACAAGTACCGGGCCACGATGATCCGGCAGATCGCGCAGCACGCGCACTCGGAGATCATCGGGATGCAGCCGGAGGGCCTCTGGATCACCCGCGCGCCGTCGCTGCGCCGCAAGGCGATCCTGCTCGCCAAGGTGCAGGACGAGGCGGGTCACGGCCTCTACCTGTACTCGGCGGCGGAGACGCTCGGCGCCGACCGGTCCGACCTGACCGGCAAGCTGATCTCCGGGAGGCAGAAGTACTCGTCGATCTTCAACTACCCGACGCTGACGTTCGCGGACGTCGGCGTGATCGGCTGGCTGGTGGACGGCGCCGCGATCTGCAACCAGGTGCCGCTGTGCCGCAGCTCCTACGGCCCCTACGCCCGCGCGATGATCCGGATCTGCAAGGAGGAGTCGTTCCACCAGCGGCAGGGCTACGAGCTGCTGATGACCCTCATGCGCGGCACCGGCGCCCAGCGGGAGATGGTGCAGGACGCCGTGAACCGCTGGTGGTGGCCGTCCCTGATGATGTTCGGCCCGCCGGACGCCGACTCCACGCACACCGCGCAGTCCATGGCCTGGAAGATCAAGCGGCACACCAACGACGAGCTGCGGCAGCGGTTCGTCGACATGACCGTCCCGCAGGCGGCGGCGCTCGGCGTCACGCTCCCCGACCCGGACCTGCGCTGGAACGCCGAGCGCGGGCACCACGACTTCGGCGAGATCGACTGGTCGGAGCTGAAGCGCGTCATCAGCGGCGACGGCCCCTGCAACGCCGAGCGGATCGAGCGGCGCCGCAAGGCCCACGAGGACGGCGCCTGGGTGCGCGAGGCCGCCGCCGCCTACGCCGCGAAGCACGCCCATAAGGAGGTGGCGTGATGGAGAGGGACTGGCCGCTCTACGAGGTGTTCGTCCGCGGCAAGCGGGGCCTGAACCACGTGCACGTCGGCTCGCTGCGCGCCCCCGACGCTGAGATGGCGCTGCGCAACGCCCGCGACCTCTACACGCGGCGGAACGAGGGCGTCAGCATCTGGGTGGTGAGGTCGCAGGACATCACCGCGTCCAGCCCGGACGAGAAGGACCCCTTCTTCGCCCCGAGCGGCGACAAGGTCTACCGGCACCCGACGTTCTACGACATCCCCGAGAACGTCCCGCATATGTGAGGCTCCCGATGCCGTCTGACTACCCGTCGTCCGACAACCCGTTCGAGGCGCTCTCCGAGGAGAGCGACGACGCCCGCTGGGCGTTCGGCACCGGCTTCGACGACCCGCTCGCCGGGATCGACCCGTCCGTCCCGGACGGCGTCGACCGCGGCGCGCTGGCCGCGTACTGCCTGATGCTCGGCGACGACGCGCTCGTCATGTCGCACCGCCTCCAGGAGTGGTGCACGCACGCGCCCGAACTGGAGGAGGAGGTCGCGCTCGCCAACATCGCGCTCGACCTGCTCGGCCAGGCCCGGCTGCTGCTGGCCCGCGCCGGCGTCGCCGAGGACAAGGGCCGCGGCGAGGACGACCTCGCCTACTTCCGGGACGCGTCCGACTTCCGCAACGTCGGCCTGGCCGAGGTGGAGAACGGCGACTTCGCGCACTCGACCGTCCGGCTGCTGCTGTTCGCGACGTGGCGGCTGGCGCTGCTGGACCGCCTCACCACGTCACGCGACCCCGTCCTGGCCGCGATCGCCGCGAAGGGCGTCAAGGAGGTCGCCTACCACCGCGACCACGCCGCGCTGTGGACGGTCAGGCTCGGCGACGGCACCGACCTGTCCCACGAGCGCGCGCAGCTGGCGCTGGACGACCTGTGGCCGCATACCGGCGAGCTGTTCACCGCGCACGAGGTCGAGCGGCTGCTGGCCGACGCCGGTGTCGCCGTCGACCCGGCCGGCGTCCATGCGGAGTTCGACGCCGTCCTCGACGAGGTGCTGTCGAGGGCGACCCTTCGCCGCCCCGAGCCCGTCCCCGCGCACCTGGCCGGACGGGACGGTGCGCACTCGCCCGCGCTGGCCGGCCTCCTCACCGAGATGCAGAGCCTCGCCCGCGACCATCCGGGGGCGGCATGGTGAGCGCCCGGACGATCGCCGAGACCGTCACCGACCCCGAGCTGCCGATGCTCACGCTGGCCGAACTGGGCGTCCTGCGCGACGTCACGGAGGAGACCGGCCGCGTCGAGGTGACGATCACCCCGACCTACACCGGCTGCCCGGCCCTGGACACGATGCGCGCCGACCTGCGGCACAGGCTCGCCGACGCCGGGTACACCGACGTCCGGGTCCGCACGGTCCTGGACCCGCCGTGGACGACCGACTGGATCAGCGACGCGGGCCGCCGCAAGCTGCACGAGGCCGGGATAGCGCCGCCCGGCCCGGCACCCCGCCGCGCGCCCGGCCCGATCCCCCTCACGCTGGGCCCGACCCGGCGCGTCCGCTGCCCGCACTGCGGCTCCACCGAGACGGTCGAGCTGTCCCGGTTCGGCGCGACCGCCTGCAAGTCGCTGCGCCGCTGCGACGCCTGCCGCGAGCCGTTCGAGCACTTCAAGGAGATCTGAGTGACGCTCACCGAGGTCGCCCCGCGCCGCGCCGGGTTCCACGCGCTGCGCGTCGCGGGCGTCGAGCGGCTGTGCGACGACGCGGTCGCGGTCACGTTCGACGTGCCGCCGGACCTGGCGGACGTCTACGCCTTCCGCCCCGGCCAGTTCCTCACGCTCCGCCGCACGATCGACGGGCGGGAGGAGCGCCGCTCCTACTCGATCTGCGCGCCCGCCGGGGCCGCGCCGCGCATCGGCGTGCGGGAGATCCCGGACGGCCTGTTCTCGTCCTGGCTGGTGCACGACGTGCGGCCGGGCGACGTCGTCGAGGTGCTGCCGCCGTCGGGCACGTTCACCCTGGACACGTTCACCCCGGGCACCGCGGCCGCGCACCACGTGCTCATCGCCGCCGGCTCGGGGATCACCCCGGTCATCTCCATCGCCGCGTCCGCGCTCGCCGACCCCGGCGCCCGCGTCACCGTCCTGTACGGGAACCGGCGCAGCGGCACGGTCATGTTCGCCGACGAGCTCGCCGACCTGAAGGACGCGCACCCCGACCGCTTCGAGCTCGTGCACGTCCTCTCCCAGGAACCGCGCGAGGCCGAGCTGTTCAGCGGGCGCCTCGACGCCGACCGGCTCCGCACGCTCCTGCCGCTCCTCGTCCCGGTCGCCGGCGTCGACCACTGGTGGCTGTGCGGCCCGTTCGGCATGGTCACCGGCGCCCGCGACGTCCTGCGGGGATTCGGCGTGCCGCGCGACCGCGTCCACCAGGAGCTGTTCTTCGTGGACGAGGCCCCGCCCGAGCCGAACCGGAAGCAGTCGGCCCCCACCGGCCCGGCGTGCGAGGTCACCGTCATCCTGGACGGCCGCTCCACCACCCTCACCCAGCCGGAGGACGCGAGGATCCTGGACTCCGCCCAGCGCATCCGCCCCGACCTCCCCTTCGCCTGCAAGGGCGGTGTCTGCGGCACCTGCCGCGCCAGGGTCGTCGAGGGCGAAGCGGACATGCACCGCAACTTCGCCCTCGACCCGGCCGAAGTCGACGCCGGCTACATCCTGACCTGCCAGTCGACCCCCGCCACCCCGCACGTCACCGTCGACTACGACTCCTGACGCGCAGGCCGCCGCTCATACCGGCCGGATCCGGCAGAACCCTGCGCCGACCTGGCATGACGGTGCATCCTTGGACGTTCACGTGACCCGTGGAGGAGCTTCCCCGATGCCCATCAGCCTGGACAAGGTGCAGTCGACCGCGCCCGGCCTCGTCAGCCTCTACAAGGCCGCCAAGGTCAACCTGGAGAAGCGCGGGCTCGGCGGGCAGCGCGCCGCCGTCTACCTCGTCCTGGACCGGTCGGGGTCGATGCGCCGCTACTACAAGGACGGCACCGTCCAGCACCTGGCCGAGCAGGCGCTCGCGCTCGCCGCGCACCTGGACGACGACGGCGTCGTCCCCGTCGTGTTCTTCGACAAGATCGCGCACCCGGCGGTGGAGGTGGGCCTCACCCGGTACCAGGGCCGGATCAACGAGGAGCACGACCGGCTCGGGCACATGGGGACGACGAACTACGCCGCCGCGATGCAGGCGGTCATCGACCACTACCGGGCCACCGCGCCCGCCGCCCCCGCGTTCGTCATCTTCCAGACGGACGGGTCGCCCGACTCCCGGACGGCCGCCCAGAAGACCCTCTGCGACGCGTCCACACTCCCGATCTTCTGGCAGTTCGTCGGGTTCGGCGACGACGAGTTCAGATTCCTCCGCAAGCTGGACGACCTGCCCGTCCCGCGCAAGCGCGCGATCGACAACGCCGACTTCTTCCCGGCCGGTCCGGAGCCGAAGGCCATCGCCGACGACGACCTCTACGCGCGGCTGATGAACGAGTTCCCGTCGTGGCTCACCGAGGCCCGCGCCGCCGGCATCCTCCGCTGAGTCGGCCGCACGGCACGGGCCCGGGGTACGGGCAGGGGGCTACTCGGGCGCGCAGACCAGGTCGCGGACGGGAAGCCGGCCGGTCAGCAGGTAGTCGTTGACGGTGTCCGCCACGCACCTGTTCGGGTAGCCGCGCTGGTAGGGGGCGTGGACGTCGGCGTCCAGGGTGATCATCCGGCTGCCGGGCAGCATCCGGTGCGCCACCTCGTTGCGCTCGTAGATCGTCCGGGTGTCGCCGGTCGCCGCCACCATCAGCGCGGGGAGCGGGCCGACGGCCCGCACCGGCGGCTCGGCGGGTCGGACCGGCCAGGACGCGCACGGGCCGATGTTGTAGCTCACCGGCCCGAACACGGGGGCGGCACGGCGGGTGCGCTGGACGTCGCGCCAGTAGCCCGCCGGGTCGCGGGGAGCGGCCCCGTCACCGCAGACGATCGCGGCCTGGCCGCTGCCGTACCGTCCCTCCACCCCCGTCAGCAGGAAGGCGAGCTGCTCGTCCAGTTCCGGGGTCGGCCGCGCGGGACGGCCCGCCGCCGCGGCGGCCAGGACGCGGACCGACGCGGCGAGGGTCGCACGCGCCGCGTCCTCGTCGGTGTCGATGCCGGTGAACAGCACGAGGGGCACCATCGTGTCGTCGAGCCGGTACCGCCCGACCGCCAGGGGCGTGCGGGCGGACGCCTTGAGGATCCGGTGCACGGTCCGAATCACCTCGTCGCGAGTGCCGCCGAGACCGTACTCGGCATCGCGCCGCGCCGCCCACGCCGCCCAGTCGCCGAGGACCCGCTCGTTCGCGCCCTCAACACCCGCGAGCAGGCGCGGGCCCCAGCTGAACAGGTCCTGGGAGCTGTCCAGGAGAACCCGGTCGAGGCGGCCGGGGAACATCGACGCGTAGACCTGCCCCAGGTAGGTGCCATAGGACGCTCCGTTGTAGGACACCTTCCGCTCGCCGAGCGCGCCCCGGACCACGTCCATGTCGCGGGCGATGTTGCGGGTGCTGATGTGCTGCAGGAGGTCGCGGTCGGTCCGCGCGCACCGGGCCGCCAGGTCCTTGGCGAACGCGACGGCACGGTCATAGGAGCGGTGCGTCAGCCCGGCCCCTTTGATCCAGGTGCCTGCGGGCCAGCCGCAGTCGACCGGGGCGCTGCGGCCGAGGCCGCGCGGGTCCATCGCGACGAGGTCGTAGCGCGGGCCGGCCGCGCCCATGATGCCGCGCATGTACGGCGGCATGTCCAGGGCGGGGCCGGGACCGCCGCCGTTGAGGAGCATCGTCCCGATCCGGGGACCGGACGCCGCGAGGCGGGAGATCGCGACGGTGATCGTGCGGCCGTCCGGGCGGCTGTAGTCAAGCGGAACGGTCACGTCCGCGCACCGCGCGCCTGCCTTGTCGAGTTCCGCGCCGATGGCGTCGTCCGGGCCGAGCGTGCACGGCTTCCAGTGGAGCCGCTGCTGGTAGAAGCGGTGGAGCGGGTCCGGGGCCGCGGCGGCCGGGGCGACCGCCGTCAGGGCCAGCGCCGCGACCGCCGCCGCGGCGGCCGACGTCCAGCGGATCATCCTCATCGCTCCACCTCGCAGAGGGCGGCCTGGACGATGTCCAGTTCGTCGTTCCACGCCTCCAACGTGGGCGCGTTCTCGTTGAGCATCACGGTGACGCGGCGGCCGGACGGCCCCACACCGGCGAACGTGGTGAACCCGTCGATGCCGCCCGCGTGCCCCCACCACGCGCCACCGCAGCGCAGCGGCGTCCGGATGAGGCCGAGGCCGTAGTACGCGCCCTCCCACACGCGGTCGGGGTCGGCGCGGACGGTCCGCCGCATCTCCGCGAGCATCGCCGGGGGCAGCAGCCGTCCGCCCAGCAGGGCGCCGAAGAAGGCGTTCACGTCACGCGGGCTGGAGACCAGCGCGCCGCCCGCCCACGCGACCGTCGTGTTGAACGCGGTGTAGTCGGTGTACGAACCGTCCTCGCCGCGGACGTAGCCGTGCGGGTGCGGTCCCCGGATGCGGATCTCGTCGCCCGGCCAGTAGGTGTCGCGGAGCCGCAGCGGCGTGATGAAGCGCCGGTCGACCTCGTCCTCCAGCGTGCGCCCGGTGACCTTCTCCACGATGAGCCCGGCGATGATGTAGTTGGTGGTCGAGTAGTGCCAGTCACCTTCCGGCGGCGCCAGGGTCAGCGCGCGGGCCACCAGTTCCTCCGGCTCGAAGTGGCGGAAGCGGAACTCGTCGGTGCCGTCGAAGGTGTCCATGTGGTCGGGCAGGCCGCTGGTGTGCCGCAGCAGGCTGCGCACGGTGATCGTCCGCCCGTCGTAGCCGTTCCGATCGAGCAGGCCGGGCAGGTAGCGCTCGACCGGGGCGTCCAGCGAGATCCGGCGCTCGGCGGCGAGCGCGAGCACGGTCGTCGCCGTGAACGTCTTGGTGATGCTGGCGATGCGGGTCCGCAGGCCGGCGCGCATGGGCCGGTGCGTCCGCCGGTCGGCGACGCCGCTCGCCGCCGTCCACGCGCCGCAGCGGGGATCGTCGATCCGGACGGCCGCGCCGGTGAGGCGGTGCACACCCGTCATGCGCTCCAGCGCGGCGCGCGTCGCATCGTGGTCACCGCAGCGGGGGGCGGCGTCGGCCCGGGAGGGCACCGCCCCGACGGCGGCGGCCGAGGCCGCCGCGACCAGCACAACGGTGACCCGTCCAGCGGTCTGTCTCGTCCCACTCTGTCTCGTACCGTTCATGCCCTCCGACGCTAAGCAGGCGGGCCCGGCGGCGCATTGGGGCGATCACCCGGAGCCGTGGTGGAGCAGACCCCCGGCGTCCCGTGCGGGTTCCGGTCATCGGGACAGGGGTTGGCCGGGCGTTCCCGGCCGCTTACGATCGCCGCACCCATTCCCGCCTGCACGGCGGTGCCGATCGGGCCAGGCGCGGGCCCTCGACTGGGGTCGTTCGCGCGTGCGCGGGCGCCGCTGCGAGAGGAAGACCATGGACCAGACCGCTGACTACGTCGTGGTGGGGGCCGGGAGCGCGGGATGCGTGCTGGCGCGGCGACTGGCCGATTCGGGGGCCGGCGTCGTCCTGGTGGAGGCGGGCGGACCGGACCGGACGCCGCTGGTCCGCAAGCCGGGTCTGATCGCCGTCTTCCACAACGTCCCGCAACTGAAGAAGAAGCTGGACTGGGGCTTCTACTCCGCCCCGCAGAAGCACGCGCTGGACCGGAAGATCCCGCAGACGCGCGGGAAGGTCCTCGGCGGCTCCGGGTCGATCAACGGGATGCTGTTCGTGCGGGGGCACCGCAAGAACTACGACGACTGGGCCGCGGACGGCTGCGACGGCTGGGGCTACGACGACGTCCTCGCCAGCTACAAGCGCATGGAGAACTGGGAGGACGGCGCCAGTGAGCTGCGCGGCGCCGGCGGCCCGATCCAGGTGACCCGGCAGCGCGACCTGACGCCCGCCTCGGAGGCGTTCATCGAGGCGCTGATCGGGACGGCCGGGGTGAAGCGCAACGACGACTACAACGGCGCGGAGCAGGAGGGCGCCGGCATCTTCCAGCAGAGCGTCGACAAGGGCCTGCGCTACAGCTCGTCCGTGGGCTACCTGGACGACCACGGCCTCGCGAACCTGACCGTGCTGACCGGCGCCACCGTCGGCCGCGTCGTGATCGACAAGGGCCGCGCGACCGGCGTCGAGGTCGTCACGAAGAAGGGGCGCGGGACGATCCGGGCCACCAAGGAAGTGGTGCTGGCGGCGGGTGCGTTCGGTTCGCCGCAACTGCTGATGCTGTCCGGTGTCGGCCCCGCCGCGCATCTGCGGGAGCACGGCATCGAGGTGCACGCCGACCTCCCCGTCGGCGACAACCTGCACGACCACATGTTCGTGCCGATGACGTTCATCATGGACACGGCCCGCCACAAGGGCACCGCGCCCTACTTCGGGCGGGGCGTCGCCAAGGAGTGGACCAAGGGCGGGACGTGGGTGGCCCGCAGCGTGTTCGAGGCGGTCGGGTTCGTCCGCACCGGGCAGGCCGGCGACATCCCCGACCTGCAGATCCACGCGCTGCCGTGGTCGTACCCGTTCCCGAACCAGGACGCCCCGGTGCGCCACAAGGTCGACAAGCGGCCCGCGCTGACGATCATGCCGACGCTGATCTACCCGAAGAGCCGCGGCACGGTCCGGCTGGGGTCGGCGGACCCGTCCGCCGCGCCGGTGATCGACCCCGGCTACCTGTCGGAGCCCGACGACGCCCGGCTGCTGCTGGACGGCATCGACCTCGTCCGCGAGGTCATGGCGCTGTCTCTAATACACATCT